>JAFGKM010000015.1 GCA_016928555.1 Candidatus Omnitrophota bacterium
CAACCTATAACCTATCTACTCCGGACTGTTTTATTTTAATCTATAATCCAGAGTATTCACCTTTTGACTTTTATCGTATCATCTCCTATGTGGAATTTTCAGAGGATGAGTATATTGTCTCAGAATACTACTTCTTTGCCTGTTTCAGCGCTTTTGTAAATACCTTCAAGGATTTTAATGACTTCAAGGGATTCTTCCGGTTTTACTGGAACTTCCCTGTCTTTCTTCACGCACTCGAGGAAGGCTCGTATCTCTTCATGGTGCGGAGTAATATTCGGAAGCGAATCAAAACGGATTTCTATGTCCTGAAGAACGCCTTTCTTTTCCGTGTAAATTTTGCCTTCAGGCCATCTAAGCCCCGCCTCTGTGCCGTAAAGGTTAGTGGAAAAATCTTCCATCTTTTCCATGTTGGCAAGAAAACTGCAGGAAAGAAAAATGGTCCTTCCGTCCGCGAATCTGATGTAACCGGTGGCGAAATCCTCAACATCATAGGATTTTCTGTCCCATTCTCCCCAGGCACCCCGGATATCTGTTCTTTTTGCCAGCTTTGTGCAGGATACCCCTTTAACGGAATGTACCTTAGGGCATCCCATGAACCAGTAGGTAAGGTCAAGGATGTGGACTCCTATGTCAAACATGGGTCCGCCGCCTGAAAGCGCTTTCTTTATGAAGGTATCCCTGCAGGGGACCCCCCTTCTTCTCATTGCGTATGCCACTGCATGATAGATTTCTCCGAAATCTCCGGCGTCTATCATCTTTTTCACCGCCGCACTGTCTTTTCTGAACCTCTGGGGCTGGGCCGCCATAAGCTTCCTGCCGGCTTTTTTCGCTTCCTTTATCATGCCTTCAACCTCTTTTACGCTCACTGCAAGGGGTTTTTCGCAGATAACGTGTTTACCTGCCTTTAAGGAAGCAATCGTTATGGGAAAATGCGAAGTATTCGGGGTGCAGATATCAATTATGTCTATGTCCTTTATCTCCAGCAGTTTCCTGTAGTCGTCAAAGACATGCGGTATGTTGAACTCTTCCTTTGCTGTCTTTCTCGCTTTCCCGGAAGAGTCAACTGCGCCGAATATCTCAATGTCGTCCAGTTTTTGCCAGCCCGGCATATGGCAGGCCGTTGCGATTCCGCCGAATCCCACTATCCCCACTCCGTATTTCTTCCCCTTCATGTTCTGCTCCTTAAATCCCCCCATACCCCCCCTTTGCAAAGGGGGGATTAAGAGGGGATTTGATTTTGAATTGTTAATAAGAAAGTAATCAGCCGCTGAAAGCAAACCTGGCGTCAACCGCCACCGCGCCTTTTCCTTTTTCAAGCGCCATGAGCGGGTTGATATCCATCTCCTCTATCTCCGGGAAGTCTCTGCACAACTGCGAAATTTTCAACAGTACGTCTTTTATCGCCTCCGTATCCCTTTCCGTTATGCTTCTGAACCCTTTAAGCATCTTTGCCGTCTTTATCCCGTTAATCATTTCCTGGGCATCCACGTCCGTTACCGGTATCACCCTGAAAGAAACGTCTTTCAGCAGTTCAACGTATATTCCGCCTAAACCGAACATAAGCAGGTGGTTGAACTGCGGGTCTTTTTTCACGCCGACTATAACCTCCGTCCCTCCCGATATGAGCGGCTGTATCTGAACGCCTTCAATCACGGCGTCTTTTTTATATCTTTTTGCCGAAGCAATAATTTCCTTAAATCCCTGTTCAATCTCTTCCGCGGATGCAAGCCCCACCTTTACTCCGCCGGCTTCCGTTTTATGAAGGATATCAGGGGAGACCAGCTTCATTACTACCGCTCCTCCTGCCTTCTTGAAATATTTTACGCATTCGCCTGCGTCTTTTGCAAGGAAGGAATCCACCGTTTTTACGCCGTAAGCCGAAAGTATCTGCCTGCCTTCTATATCTCCGGCCGTTGTCCTGCCGGATTCTTTAATCCTGCTTATTATGCCTTCGGCGGTTTTTTTGTCAGCATCAAAATTTATCACCTTTCCCTTGTTTTTATCAACCCACGTTTTATATCCGAGCATGCCCTTCAGCGCGGAAACCGCTCTTTCCGGAAAGGGATAGTTGGGGATGCCTTTCTTCATGAGGATATCAACCCCTTCGTTTATTCTCTTGCCGCCCATGAAGCATCCCAGAACCGGTTTCTTATGCGCACCTGCAACCTGCACTGTTATTTCTGCAGTTTCCGGAATCTGGGTTATGACCTGGGGGGTTAGTATTGAAATGACGGCGTCAACGCTTTTTTCGGCCAGCACGATTTCAAGGGCTTTTCCGTACTTGTCAGCCAGCGCGTCGCCGAGGACGTCCACGGGGTTGTTGACATTTGCGGCTGGGGAGAGGAAACTTTTTAACGAATTTTTTGCATTTTCAGACAGAACCGCCGGTGCGAGCCCCTGCGCCTCTATTGCGTCCACCGCCATAACCGCAGGACCTCCAGCATTGGTTACAATGGCCGTTTTGCCGCCTTCGGGCACCGGCTGGTAGGCGAAAGCGACGGCATAATCAAAGAGTTCCTGCACGGAATTTGCCCTTATGACTCCCGCCTGCTGTAACGCCGCGCTGTAAGCGCTGTCCGAGCCGGCAAGGCTTCCGGTATGTGAGGAAACCGCCTTGCTGCCGGCCGATGTTTTGCCTGATTTTACCATTATTATGGGCTTTTTGGCAGATACCTTTTTTGCTTTCTCAATGAATCTTTTGCCGTCGGTAAGCCCTTCCAGGTAAAGCAGGATGACGTTTGTTTCCGGGTCGTCTCCGAATTCTTCCACGAGGTCGGTCTCAGAGACGTCGGCCATGTTGCCGAAACTGACGAATTTTGAAAGCCCGATATTCTCTTTTGCCGCCCAGTCCAGAACCGCCGTACCAAGGGCGCCTGACTGCGTTATAAAGGATATTTTCCCTTTCGGGGGCGCTTCAAAGGCAAAGGATGCGTTAAGGTTGTTAACCGCGTCAATGACTCCGAGGCAGTTGGGCCCTATCATGCGCATCCCGTATTTTTTCACGATGGCTTTGAGTTCTTCTTCGCTTTTTTTCCCTTCCGCTCCCGCCTCCTTGAAGCCGGCGCTTATGACTATCAGCCCCTTAACTCCTTTTTTCCCGCATTCTTCCGCGCTTTGAGGTACGTATTTTGAAGGAATTACAATGATTACCAGTTCGGGTTTATCGGGTATTTCAGGGATGCTTTTGTAGGTTTTAAGTCCGAGGATGTTTTCGTCTGCGGTTGGGTTGACGGGGTAGAGGTTGCCTTTGTACCCGCCGTCAAGCAGGTTTTTCAAAATCTTGTAGCCCAGTTTTTCAGGGCTTCTTGATGCGCCGACTAAAGCGACGCTGGCGGGAGTGAAAAAACATTTAAGCATGATGACAATCTCCTTTGTTTCTTTACACCATTTTTTTGTCATTGCGAGACGGAAAAGATTGCCCCCCCACCTATCTTCCTCCCCCTCGAGGGGGGAGGATAAAAGGAGAGGGTGAATATTTAGCGGCAATCTAATCGAGATTGCTTCGTCGTTCCTCTCCTCGCAATGACAAGCAGTGAAGGATTATTGATTTGATTATAACAAACTGTAATAAAATATTACAAATCCGTAAAAAAGTCAAAAATTCTTGACTTATGCCTCCTGACCGAGTAAAATTGGACGTATCATGAACGAGACAGAAAAGCAGTTAAGCGTGATTGAAAAAAACACCGCGGAGATTATAGAAGAGAGGGAGTTAAAGGAGAAAATCAGCAATTCTCTTGAAAAAAACATCCCTTTGAGGATTAAGTACGGCATAGACCCCACCGCTCCCGAGATACACCTCGGGCATACGGTCCCAATCAAAAAACTCAGGGATTTCCAGGATCTCGGCCACAGGGTTCTGTTTTTGATAGGCGATTTTACCGCAAGGATTGGAGACCCCACGGGCAGGAACGAGACGCGCCCCATCCTGTCAGTTGAGCAGATACAATCAAACCTTTCAAGGTACAGGGAGCAGGCGGGCAAAATCCTTGACCTTTCAAAGACGGAATTCGTTTATAATTCCGAATGGCTGTCAAAGCTCACCCTTGAGGAAGTCATAAAACTCACCTCTGTTTTTACCATTGCGCAGATTCTGGAGAGAGAGGATTTCTCCCAGAGGTATCGGTCCGGCAGGCCGATATGCCTGCAGGAGTTTTTATATCCGCTCCTTCAGGGATATGACTCTTACGCCCTTAACGCCGACATAGAAATCGGGGCGACAGAGCAGAAGTTCAATCTCCTTGCAGGCAGGACCATACAGGATGCTTTCGGACAGCAGAAGCAGGTGGTGATAACCATGCCCATTCTCGTGGGCACGGACGGCGGCAGGAAGATGAGCAAGACGTATAACAACCATATCCCCATAGAGATATCAGCGGACGAGATGTTCGGAAAAGTGATGTCAATCCCCGACGGGACAATGGAGGAATATTTCCGCCTGCTGACAGGGATTGCGGAAACGGAATTCAGGGAGATTATCAAAAACAACCCGAGGCAGGCGAAAGGCATGCTTGCTAAGGAAATAGTAAAGAATTATTTCGGCGCCGCCGCCGCAGAGGAATCCGAGAAGGAGTTTGAAAAAATATTCAGAGAAAAGCAGGCGCCGTCGGATATCCCTGAATTCACCGTGGGAAAAAACCTTCTGGATTCCGCGGGAACTGCCTGCATATTGGATATTATCGCCGGCTCCGGGCTTCTTTCCTCAAAGGCCGAGGCGAAAAGGATGGTTGTACAGAATGCTGTAAAGCTGGATAACCAGACAATAAGCGACCCTTCAGCCAGGATAGCCGTAAAAGACGGGCAGGTGTTGAAGGTCGGCAAACGCAAATTCATAAAACTTACAACCGGGGTCAACTCTTGACACTTGACACTTTTATAAAAATGGTTGAAATAATAAGCGGGATGTCAAGTGTCAAGAGTTGACCCCATGGAGTAGAGAATGGAGAGGAAAATAAGGGAACAGTTGAGCGAATACGGTAAAAAACTTGTGGAGAAAGGGCTTGTTGCCGGGCCCGGCGGGAACATAAGCGCAAGAGAGGGGGAGCATGTTTTCCTTTCTCCGAGCGGCTTCTTCCTCGACGAGATAGAGGAAAAGGATTGGGTTAAAGTAGATATCAACACAGGCAAGGTCTTCGGGGATTTGAGGCCCACCTGCGAGACTTCAATGCATCTGGGCATCTATCTTGAAAGGGAAGAGATAAAAGCCGTTATACATACCCATCCTCCCATAACCGTAGGATTGATATCCGCAGGAGTAAAATTCAAGCCTGTTTTCCCTGATTACGTGGCTTTGCTCGGGAGGGAAGTTCCCGTGATTGAATATGTTGTTCCTGCCGGAGAGGCGATAAGGAAAGCCGTCGTGGGAAAGATAAAAAAATATGATACGGTTCTCCTGAAAAACCACGGGGTGGTATGCGCAGGAGAGACGTTGAGAGAGGCGTTTGTGAGAAGCTGGCTTGTTGAGGAAACAGCAAAGACAATATTCGTCGGCAAGGTTGCCGGCAACCTCAAGTGCCTGAACCTCAGGGAAATTGAAGACGTGGAGAATCTTGAAGCGGAGGACTACAGAAAAACTCTCCTGAAGCAAAATTCCGATAAAGACAAATGATGCAATTCTGGAATATTTGCGGAAAGACGGTCAATACGAAAAGATTTATGCTGATGGGGATACTCAATATTACGCCGGATTCTTTTTATTCCGGCTCAAGATATCCCGATTTTGAAAAAGCTGTGGAACGTGCGAAAGAGATGGCGGACGAAGGGGCCGATATCATAGATATAGGCGGGGAATCCACCCGGCCGGGCAGTGAAAAAATTTTTGCAGACGAAGAAACAGAAAGGGTTGCCCCCCTCATAAAACTGCTTTCCAAAGAAACGGATGTTCTTATATCCTGCGATACTTACAAGTATAAAGTGGCGGAAAAAGCGATTGAGGCGGGAGCGTCAATAATCAACGATATCTCGGCGTTTTCCATGGACGGCAAACTTCTTGACATTGTGAAAGATTCCGGCTGCGGCTATGTGCTTATGCATATGAAGGGAACGCCCGCCGATATGCAGAAAGCGCCTTTTTATCAGGATGCGGTCTCTGAAATATACAATTTCCTTGATGAGAAACTAAAATGGATGGCGGATAACGGAATTAATCCGCAGAGCGTTGTTGTTGACACTGGCATCGGGTTCGGGAAAAGACCGGAAGATAATCTCTCATTGCTGAATAATCTTGACCGGTTTAAAAAATTAGGGAGGCCGGTAATGGTAGGCACGTCAAGGAAGTCTTTTATAGGCAAAATCCTGAGTGAACTGCCTGCGGAAGAACGCCTTGAGGGTTCGCTTGCCTCTGCGGTGCTCGCGTATGCAAAAGGCGCATCAATATTCAGGGTGCACGACGTAAAGGAAACAGGGCGCGCCCTTGCCGTAGCCGATGCGATTTTGCACGTTGACAAGGGAAGAAGTGCAATTCCCAAATCCCCCCCAACCCCCCTTTTGCAAAGGGGGGATTAAGAGGTTCCCTCCTTTAACAAAGGAGGGTTAGGGAGGATTTGGATAAAGGAGGCATACAATGCCGGAAGCAGATGTGAACAGGGAAGAGAAAAATTTTTATGAAAATATCAAGATGAAAACTCCGGGGTTTTTCCTCAAGGGCTCAAACTCTCTTGACTGGGGAATGAAAAACAGGCTTGCGCGGATATTTGACCCGGGAACAGGCAGGACGGTCATGCTTGCCATAGACCACGGTTATTTTCAGGGTCCTACGACAGGGCTGGAGCGCATTGACCTGAACATTGTTCCGCTGATTCCTTATGCGGACGCCCTGATGCTGACGCGCGGCATTTTAAGGACTACGATACCCCCTTCTTCCGGGAAAGCGGTTGTCATGCGCGCCAGCGGAGGCCCCAGCATCCTGAAAGAACTTTCAAACGAAGAGATAGCCGTTGATATGGAAGATGCCATACGCATGAATGTATCTGCGGTGGCGATACAGGTCTTTATCGGAGGCGAATACGAAACACGCTCGGTGCATAACATGACGCGCCTTGTGGATGCGGGACTGCGTTACGGCATACCCGTTCTCGCCGTAACAGCAGTAGGCAAGGACATGGTCAGGGATGCGAAGTATTTCCGGCTTGCCTGCCGCATATGCGCGGAACTCGGCGCTCATTTTGTCAAAACATACTATATCCCCGAGGGCTTTGAGACGGTTACGGCATCCTGCCCTGTTCCGGTCGTAATGGCGGGAGGCAAGAAGATTTCTGTTCTTGACGCCCTGACTATGGCGTACAATGCAATTCAGCAGGGAGCCGCAGGCGTGGATATGGGGCGAAACATCTTTCAGAGCGATGCCCCGATTGCCATGATTAAGGCGGTGAGAAGCGTTGTCCATAAAAATATGAAGCCCGCAGAAGCTTATGAGCTCTATAAGTCGTTGAGCAAAAGGAAGAAAGGTAAATAAACGTTTCTGAAAATGCGGCGGAGAAATATGAAAAAAAACAAAAGAGGGGCAAAAGACGTTGTAACGGCGCGCAGGGCGGAAGAACTGCTTTGTAAAACAGCGCCGGTAATCCGCGGGTTGCTGGCGGAGCCGTCGGCCAGCGACGGGATTCCGTACAACCGCGTCATTCTGAAGTTCAGTCCTTTTAAAAGTGCGAAAAAGCCGGCACTCTGTCTGGACTGGCTCGGCGATGCCGTTTCACCTGAAGAAATCAGGGAAAAAACAGGCAAGGCAATCAGGAATTTTTCAAAAGCATACGGCTCAAAACCGCAGGTCGTGCTTATCCCCGGAGTTGGGATTCTTTACGTTGAAAAAACAAAAAACACAGGGCTTCCCCTTCAAAATGAGGTTGCCGTGGTAACCGGAGCGGGAGGGGCAATCGGCTCGGGAATCTGCCGCGGTCTGCTGGAAAAGGGATGCTGTGTTGCCGCCGCCGACCTCTCAAAAAAGAGCCTTGACACTTTGGTAGGCGAACTCGGCAAAAAAGCAAAAGGCCGTATAATTGGCGTTGAAATGGACGTTACTGACAAAGATTCGGTGGCAAGAGGATTCAACGAGGTAATCCGGACATGGGGAGGAGCGGATATTGTCATAGCCAACGCGGGCATTCCATTGATTGGAAAGCTGATTGATATGGAAGTTGCCGATTTCCGGAAACTTGAGAAAGTGAATGTTGAAGGGACGCTTCTGACGCTCTCCGAAGGAAGCCGCCTTTTATGCCTGCAGGGTACGGGCGGAGATATAGTTATAGTATCCACAAAGAACGTTTTTTCTCCGGGCGCAGGTTTCGGGGCCTACAGCGCCACGAAGGCGGCAGCGCATCAGCTCGGCCGCATTGCAAGCCTTGAGCTGTCCGGGTTTGATATCCGCGTCAACATGGTTGCGCCTGATGCTGTTTTCTCCGACGGCGGGCGCAAATCCGGGCTGTGGGAAAAGGTGGGTCCCGAGAGGATGAGGGACAGGGGAATAACGGATATGAAGGAACTGCAGGAATATTACCGCAACCGCAACCTACTGAAAGCGCGGGTGACGGCCCGGCATGTCGCCAACGCGGTGCTCTTTTTCGTTACGCGCCAGACTCCAACCACCGGTGCAACCATCCCTGTTGACGGCGGCCTGCCAGACGCCACCCCCCGGTAGATAGCGTATCTCTCCGGTATTCACATCATAAAGAATCCAATTCTTTCTGTTTCTCCGATTATCCTTTTAATGGAGTCAAATAAAAACACACATAAAGCTTGTTTACAGTTCTCCGGAAGTTTGGTATAATACAGATAAACGGTATTTAACGGAGGCGGTTATGGCAAAGGTTAAATTGATAGGAGTAAAAATGCCCGTGGACCTCGCACGTACTCTTGAACAGGTCGCCGGCAATGAAAACAAGACCGTATCTGTTCTTGTCAGAGAAATAGTATCAGAGTATCTTGAATCTGAAATTTCTCTGGCGGCATGGGAGACGATAGAAAAAGGCCGGCAGGAATACAGAGAGGGCAGGTGCATACCATGGCGTGAGGCGCTTAATGGATAGATATATCGTCCTTTTATCTTCACATTCAGCCGGATATTGCAGGAAAGCCAACAAAAAAACGCAGGATGTTATTAAACAATGCTTTCTGTGCCTTGAAGAGAATCCCTATTATCATCCTGGAGGCAGGATAAGAAAAATTGTCGGGCAGAGGGGTGTTTACCGTTTCAGGATCGGCGACCTAAGGATTATTTACGAGGTAAACGAGGCAAAAAAGGAAGTTGTTGTTTTACTTATCGGTCCAAGAGGCGATATTTACAAGAAAATCTGATATTTGACTGCAAAATGTATATAATTGACTACAAAACGTATATAACAATTTATAATTGGGCCTTTTAAAAATGAGGATACTGTGTCTTGACGTTGGGGAAAGATGGATAGGTATGGCAGTCAGCGATGAAACAAAAATGCTGGCAAGAGGTTTAGGCCGGGTTGAACGCGACGGCAGTGAGATAAAAGAAATCAAGGAAACCATATCAAAATACGAAGTGGAGAGCATTGTTTACGGCCTGCCGTTAAGGATGGACGGCTCCATCAGCTCACAGACGGAAAAGACCATGGCGTTCATTTCAAAGCTGCAGGGAGAGATTAAGATTCCTTTCATGCCTTTTGACGAAAGGTTGAGTTCCAAACAGGCGGAGACGATTCTGCTTCAGGCGGATTTGAGCAGGAAGAAACGGAAAAAGCACATAGACAAGCTCTCCGCACAGATAATACTCCAGAATTATCTTGATTCAAAGAGGGAAGAAGAAACAGAAGAGTGAGTTATAATTGTAGCGGTGCGATTTATCGCACTGATTACGCGGCATAAATGCCGCCGCTACAAAGAAGGGATTGCCGCGGGACTTCGTCCCTCGCAATGACAAACCTAGGAAGGGGAGAAATACGTTAAGATTCCTGCCAGGCGGCGGCTACCTTTTCAGCCACTTTTTCTCCAACCTTTTTATCCAGAGGAGAAGGGATAATGTAGTCAGGGGATAGTTTATTCTCCGGCACGTAGCCTGCGATTGCCATGCTTGCCTCAAACTTCATTTTTTCCGTTATCTTCAATGCCCGCACGTCAAATACTCCCCTGAATATACCGGGGAAGGCGAGCAGGTTGTTTATCTGGTTTTCCATGTCGCTTCTTCCAGTTCCGACAACGGCGGCGCCTGCTTTTTTCGCTGTTTCCGGCATAATCTCGGGCACCGGGTTGGACATGGCGAATACGACGGCATTTTTATTCATAGACCGCACCATATCTCCGCTTACGGTGTCAGGGCCGGAAACCCCTATGAACACATCCGCTCCTTTCAGCGCGTCGGCAAGCGAGCCGTTTCCTGCAGGAATCAGATATTTCAGGGCGTCTTCCTTGGCGGGGTTCATGTTATCTTTCCTGCCGGCGCATATGATGCCTTTTGTGTCGCACAGCATGATTTTCCCTGCACCCGCGTAGTTTAGGAATTTCGTTATCGCTATCCCGGCCGCGCCGGCTCCGCTTATGACAATCTTTATCTCCGCCATCTTTTTGTCTACGATTTTCAGGGCGTTGGTAAGCGCCGCAAGGACAACTACCGCAGTGCCGTGCTGGTCATCGTGAAAAACGGGGATGTCCAGAGTCTCTATCAGCCTTCGTTCAATCTCAAAGCACCTCGGCGCGGAAATATCCTCAAGGTTTATTCCTCCGAAGCTCGGCGCTATCAGGGAAACGGTTTTTATTATCTCTTCGGTATCCTGGCTGGCGATACATATGGGGATGGCGTCAACTCCGCCGAATTCTTTAAAAAGGATTGCCTTGCCTTCCATCACGGGCAGTGCGGCTTCCGGGCCGATGTTTCCCAACCCCAGAACCGCGCTTCCGTCAGTCACGACGGCAACCGTGTTCCATTTTGCCGTGTATTCATAAACAAGGGATTTATCGCCCTTGATTTTCAGGCAAGGCTCGGCCACTCCCGGGGTGTAGGCAAGCGAAAGGTCTTTTTTATCCGCAAGGGGGACCTTTGATTTTATCTCCAGCTTGCCTTTTGCTTTTTTATGGAGTTCAAGAGACTCCGCGTAGATGTCGTTTTTCATTTATCTCAAAAGACTTTTCACCCTCACCTTAATCCTCTCCCGTCAAGGGAGAGGAAATTGAAAGGGATGTTATTTGAAAAGGGTGACTTTCATTATGAAAGACGTAAAGACAATGGCGACTATGGACATTAGTTTTATAAGGATGTTGAGAGACGGTCCCGCCGTATCCTTGAACGGGTCTCCTACCGTATCACCCGTAACCGCCGCCTTGTGAGCATCCGTGCCCTTGCCTCCGAAATTCCCCTTCTCAATGTATTTTTTTGCATTATCCCACGAAGCGCCCGCATTTGCCATCATTACCGCTAAGACAAAGCCACCTGTCAGCGCCCCTATCAGCAGTCCTAGCAGGGCTTCCAGACCTAAAAGGATTCCCACGACAATTGGAAGTGCAAGTGTTATTACGGAAGGAGCCAGTATCTCTTTCTGCGCCGATTTTGTGCATATATCAACCGCGCGGGCATAGTCGGGTTTTGCTTTTCCTTCCATTAGCCCCGCGATTTCCCTGAACTGCTTTCTTACCTCTTCCACGATGTCCTGTGCCGTTCTTCCTACCGCTCTCATTGCCATTGAGGAGAAGAACATCGGGTACATCGCGCCGATGAATATTCCGGCAAGCAGGCGTACGTTCATTACTGAAAGGTCTATGTTTCCGCCGAGAAGCAGAATCTGCTCCTTGAAAGCCGCAATAAGGGCAAGCGTTGTAAGCGCCGCCGAGCCTATTGCGAAACCTTTGCCTGTCGCCGCGGTTGTATTGCCCAAAGAGTCAAGGGCGTCTGTCCTCTGCCTTACAAAGGGCGGCTGGTGCGACATTTCTGCGTTTCCTCCGGCGTTGTCAGCCACCGGTCCGTATGAATCTGTTGCCAGCGTTATGCCGAGGGTGCTTAAAATGCCTACGCCCGCAAGGCCTATTCCGTAGAGCCCTATCTGCGGATGGTATAACCCTCCGGCGAAGATATAGGCGCCTATGGTTGCAAGTACGATTGTTATGACCGGAGCCGCCGTGGAAGCCATGCCCGTTGCTATCCCCTCTATGATTACCGTGGCATGCCCCGTAAGGGAAGATTTGGCGACATGCTGTGTAGGTTTATAAGAATCCGAGGTGAAGTATTCGGTGAAAAACCCGATCAGGAGTCCTGCGGCTACTCCGCATATCACCGAACCGAAGAGCCGTTTATATTCAGGCCCGAGTATCATTACGATGGCAAAATATGTTGCGATTAATATAAGAATCGCCGCCCCATAAGTGCCTTTTCTTAACGCCATGAGAAGGTTGGCCTGGGTTGCTTCTTCTTTCACGCGTACGAAAAAGGAACCTATTATGGAGGCGAAAATACCTATGGCCGCAATAGCAAGCGGCAGTGAGATGCCTTTGAATCCGAGCCCTGCCGCCACTGCAAGCGCCATTGTTGCGAGGATTGAGCCGATGTAGGATTCATAAAGGTCTGCGCCCATGCCCGCTATATCTCCAACGTTGTCCCCCACGTTATCGGCTATAACCGCAGGGTTTCTCGGGTCGTCTTCGGGTATGCCTGCTTCAACCTTTCCCACAAGGTCCGCTCCGACGTCCGCCCCCTTTGTATAGATGCCGCCGCCGACTCTTGCGAACAATGCCTGGGCGCTTGCGCCCATGCCGAAGCTTATCATCGTGGAGGCGATGAAATCAAGCCCGTATCCTTTAAGCATGCCGTACCAGCGGACAAGCGAATACCCGACGCTGATGAATAAAAGCGCAAGTCCCACTACTATCAGCCCCATGACCAGTCCGGAGGAGAAAGCCAGTTTCAACGCCTCGTTGAGGGAGTTTTTAGCCGCGAAGGTTGTTCTTGCCGAAGAGTTGGTCGCTATGGTCATTCCGATATATCCGCTCAAAGCGGAAAAAAATCCGCCTCCGAGAAAGGCAAAGGGGATGAAAAGGTTCATAAACCCGAATTTTGTCAGGATTAACAGTAAAACGAAGACAATCCCGAAAAAAATCCCCACGCCCTTATACTGTCTTGTCAAATAAGCTTTTGCGCCCACCCTGACCGCCTGGGCTATCTCTATCATTTCAGGCGTGCCTTCTTTTTTCTTTAGGATGCTGCGTGCAAGCAAACCCGTAAACGCAATTGCAAAAAGCGCGCTTACTATCGCAAATATCTGAATTCCCATCCCTTCCATCTTCAACTCCTTTACCCCATGTCTGAAACCAGTGGGTAGTGTATAGTTTGAAGCGGTTAGATTTTGCTTTTACTTGTCACTAACCACTAATCACCTGCCACTCGTATATTAGGCATTGTAGAGACTCATCGCTTTTTCAATGCCGCTTTTTATAATCTCTTCTATTGCCAAACAGGCTTTTTCAAGAGAATCTTTAATCAGAGGTTCTTCTTCAGGCAGAAAGGGCGAAAGTACATAATCAACGTAGGAATTTTCCGTTTTTGTCCTGCCTATTCCTATCCTCACCCTGATGAAGTCCCTGCTTCCAAGCTCGTTTATTACCGAGATGACCCCGTTATGGCCTCCCGGCCCCTTGCCGGATGTGATTTTTATCCTGCCGACGGGTATATCAAGGTCATCGTGGACTATTATGCAGTCTTCAAAACGGCCGCCAAATCTTTCAAAAGCCTTTTTTACCGCAATCCCGCTTTCATTCATGAAAGTTTTCGGCTTTATGAGCACGGTATCAACACCTGCTATTTTTATTCCCCATCCTCTGTAATGCCGCGCCTTTATGACTTCTGCGGGAGCGTGTTCTTTTCTTAGCAAGCCAACCGCCATGAAACCTACGTTATGCCTGGTATTTCCATACCCAGTTTCAGGATTGCCGAGCCCTGCTATTATCTTCACCGCGGATTATTTTTTCTCCTTTTCTTTTTCAGCTTCTTTCTCTCTTCTTCTCTCTGTCGCTTCCTTTTCGCTTATGACTTCGGGTTCAGCTGCCGTTTCTTCTGCGGCGGCTGTTTCTTCTACGACTTCTTCTTCCACTTTCTCCGCCTTTGGCGCCAGTACGGCAACCACTATTCTTTCAGCTTCCTCAACGGCTGATACGCCTTCCGGCAAAACTATATCTTTGACCGTTAAAGAAGAACCGATTGACAGGCCGGAGATATCCACCTCTATCTTGGAGGGAATCTTATCCGGAAGAGCCTGCACCTGAAGTTCTCTTATCTCCTGGTCAAGTATTCCGCCCTGTTCAACCCCCGGGGCGAGTCCGACAAGGTGAACCGCAACTCCCATCCTTACCTGCTGGTCCATGCGTATCCTGTAGAAATCCATATGCAGGACATCTCCCTTTATGGCATCTATCTGTATGTCTTTGACCAGGGTTTTTATCGCCTCTGCCTTGCCTTTACCCGCTTTAAGCAGAAGGTCTGCCATGATGTTGTGGGATTCCAGTTTGCGTATGATGTTCTCGGCGCTCTTTTTTTCTATCCTGATGGGGCAGGGTTCGTGTCCGGCGCCATAAAGGATGCCCGGTATAAAACCGGACGTTCTTAGTTTTCTGGCGACCCCTTTGCCCTTTCCGTCCCGTGTTTCTGCCGCAAATTGT
The DNA here is from genome assembly GCA_016928555.1 of Candidatus Omnitrophota bacterium. Classification (GTDB taxonomy): domain Bacteria; phylum Ratteibacteria; class UBA8468; order B48-G9; family JAFGKM01; genus JAFGKM01. The sequence continues at coordinate 14,599 of JAFGKM010000015.1, forward strand.
ATCTTGTCCATTAAAAAATCCTCCTTCACGACCCTATAACGACGTTTTTGTCATTCCTGCATGTTTTAAGCAGGAATCTATAACCCTGCACAGGCAGGCATTAAAAATAGTTTATAATTTTACCATATCCAAAAAAAATATCAATACAAAGGTCGGCAACAGGAAATTTAAAGAAAACCCCCATATAAATTTTGCGGCGGTGAAAAGATATATTAAAATAATCAGAAAGCGCAGGAAAAGAGGGAAAAAATGTATAAAAAAATAACCGAAGGGATTATAGGCGAGATTAAAAACATTGTTGGTGAGAATAACGTAATTCTGGAGAAGGAGCGGCTTGAAGATTACAGCCATGACGAGTTTGCGATGAAAACTCTAAGCAATTATCCTGAAATTGCCGTTAAACCCGAAAATTCCCTGCAGGTTTCCGAGCTTATGAAGCTTGCCAATAAGGAATCTTTTCCCGTTGTTGCCAGAGGAGGGGGCACGGGGCTCTGCGGAGGGTGTGTTCCTTCTTTGGGAGGGGTTGTTTTAAGCCTTGAGAAGATGAACAGGATATTGGAGGTTGACACGGAAAACCTCATGGCTGAAATGGAGGCTGGAGTTTCCCTTGAGGAGTTTTATACGGCAATAAAAGAAAAGAAGATGTTTTTTCCTCCGCACCCGGGTGAGGAGAGCGCCACGATAGGAGGCGTTCTATCCACCAATGCCGGCGGTTCAAGGGCGGTGAAATACGGCACGGTAAGAAATTTCATAAGGGGGATGGAAGTGGTCCTGCCGGACGGCAGTATAACGTCCCTGGGAGGGAGGATACTGAAGGACAGTTCGGGGTACAGCCTCATGCACCTGATGGTTGGTTCGGAAGGCACCCTCGGCGTCATTACAAAGGCAACACTTTCCATAATGCCCGTACCCGCGTCAACTCTGACGCTGATAGTTCCATACGACAATATTCTTGATGCTTTTAAAACGGTTCCGCACCTGCTTATGGCGGGCATACTGCCGCTGGCGCTGGAGTTTATCGGCAGGCAGGTTATCGCCGCCTCCGAAGATTACCTCGGCAAAAGCTGGCCCGTACAGCAGGGGGAATTTTTCCTGATGATTATACTTGAAGGGGAGGATGCGGAGCTAATGTCGGTCAGCGAAAAGATTTCAGAAATCTGCCTTGAATTTAACGCCGTGGATGTTTTCGTTGCCCAGCCGCAGGAAAAACAGGAAGAGATTCTGGCGATAAGGAGCCTTGTTTACGAGGCCTTGAAATCAAAAACCGCGGAAATTCTTGATATTGTCCTACCGCGGGACAGGATGGAAGAGCATATCCGGTACGTGGAAGAACTTTCGGAAAAATATAATATCTGGCTGCCCACCTACGGCCATGCCGCGGACGGCAACCTTCACACCCATATCATGAAAACGGACAGGAATAAAAAGAATATCACGGACTGGAAAGAAATTTACGAAGCGGTGCGGAAGGAAATACATCTGGATGCCAAGAAGAGAGGCGGGAAGGTCTCCGGCGAGCACGGCATAGGGCTGGCAAAGAAGGAGTATCTCGGCCTGTTTACGGATGAGCCCGCCCTGCGGATGATGAAGGAGATAAAGAAGGTTTTTGACCCGAATAATATTCTCAACCCCGGCAAAATCTTCTGATTTCCGCTTTCCTCCATTTTTGTAGCCGCAGGTCTTCAGCCTGCGGTGCTATGTGTTAGTTGTCAGAAGTAGTACCAGATGGATTTGTAATCGGCTGTACTTTCACCGTCATTGTGCAGTCGGATAAGATAGTCATATATTGAAACGTCCGTATACAGATAGGTGTCGGTCAGGAGAATTCGGGATTCCCACGGATAGAACCTGTAGACGCGCCTTCCGTCAGGCAGAAGCATTATTACCTCGTGGTCCTGCCATGCCCGCAGGTATGACTTGCCCAGTTTGGGCACGTTGAAGACCGGCTCGTCCATCCTCACCATGCCCGGCAGAAGCCGCGCTTCCTCTTTGCGTTCCTGCTCAATCCTTGCTATCGGCACGCGGAAATCCGCCGTTTCCGCTTTGCCCTTGGTGTTGAAACTGTAGTAAGGGTCTATGCCTGAAATTTTTAACGCCCTGCGCAGTGCGGCGGTTTCAAACCTGCGGCTGTTGTAGTATGTAAATACCTGCTGATTGTAAACATTGGTCCCTGTTTCTTTTATTTTCTTTATCGCTTCAAGGACATCGGGTGTTATTTCCGAGGAATGTTCAACGTGGGTTACAATGCAGACTTCCCTTGTTCCCCATTGATGGTATTTCTTCAGCATGCTTATAAATCCCGGGTTTATCCTGAAGGGCAGAGTAACCGGGGTTCTTGTCCCGATGCGTATTCTCTCTATATGAGGCATTGAGGAGAGGCTTTCCATCAGTTTCACGAGATAATCATTGTTCAGCGTCAGCGGGTCTCCTCCGGTTACCAGCACCTCGGTAATATTGGGATTTCTGCGTATCCAATCAAGGGCTTTTTGTACTTTATTCCCGGTTACAGCGCCCTTTCCTATGTTTTTTATCTCCCAGTTCCGCTGGCAGTAGACGCATATCTGCGGGCAGGAATCAAAAGGTTTTATAATGAGTATCTGGGGGTATCTGCGCGTTATGCAGTCTATCGGGCTGGTTGATTTTTCGCCCATGAAGTCCATATCCTGTCCTTTTTCCCTGCTCTCCAGAATGGTCCTGCAGTAATTGACGCTTGGAATTACCTGGGCGCGCACCGTCCTGTCTTCCCCGGTTCTCCCTTCCGGGTTGAACAGCGATAGATAGTAAGGGGTTATCTGGAAGGGTATGGCTGCTTTTTGTGCGCACTCCAGCCCCTCAAGCTCATCCTTTTCAAGGTTTATCAGCTCTTTCAGCGGCCTCAATTCCTGGAAGATGTGTTTTAAATGCCATCTGTAATTCTGCCAGTCTTTTTCTTCCGCCTTCAGGTATGACATGATGCGCTTTTTATTCCCCTCTCTTTTTCTGACAAGGGATTCATCAAGCCCGCTGGAATATTTCTGAATACTGCTGTTTATAAGCGAAGAGTATTTGTCAAGCACTTGTGAGCGGATAAGCCCCGCCTTTTCAGTTTCCTTGATGGCTCTTTCGCCGGCTTTCTTGTCGTACAATTCTGACTGTCCCTTTATCCCTTTAAAAATATACAGGAGTTCCAATATAAAACCTTCTCCTGCATGCTCTTGCGCTTCCTCCGGCTTCACGGCAAGTTTCCAGAGAAGATTGAGGGCGGAGAACCCTGTGAGGTGTTCGTTTTCCGCGCGTATAATGTTCTTGAATACCCGGATACACTCTTTTGCGTTGTTTTTTTCAACGGGATGTATCTGCTTCAGAGGTTTTTTGCTGTGTGCCTTGAAAAGCGCCCTTTCGGCATTGTTGATGTAATTGAAAAGTCCCGTGCGCGCCTCTTTCAGAGAGGATGAACGCAGGAGGATGTTTTTCACTTCCGGCTCAACTGCCCACATTTCCTCCGTCAGTTTTTCTTTTTGCAACAAAATGAGATTTTCCATGGGTCCATTACCTTTTTCAGGTACAAACTAAAACAGATTATATTTCGGATATAAGGACTACATTGACATCTTTAATCTTTTTCCATTTCCTGTCATTAGTTATCACATAGTCTGCTCCGCAAACAACCGCAGTAGCTACCTGGATTGCATCGGGAGTTTTCAGGCTGTATTTTACGCGAAGTGTCACGGCAGTATCGGCAACAGGTAAATTCATAGGGTAAACGCTTATAAATTCCGAGTTTATTAAACTTTCACGGTATTTGGCCGCCAATTTTTTTGCTCCCGTCTTTTCCGGATAAATAAGCAGTTCAATATAGGTTATGATTGAGGTTATGATGGGAATGCCGCCTGCATATATTCTGTCAAATAAATTGCCGAGTTTTTCAATGTAAGCAGGATTTTCTTCGAAAAAATATATGAAAGGCGAAGTATCCAGAAAAATTTTATCGGTTGAGAGAAGTTTCAATCCCATTTTGCCCTTTCTTTCTTAATGTAATCTTCAACATCAATTTTTTCCCAGAGCTCTTTTCCCAGTCCCCTTGTTCTTCTGAAGTCTCCCTTCTCGCTTCCGGAATTATTCATCTTTTTGAAGGGTGTCAGTTTTGCAATAGGCCTGCCTGCCCGCTCTATAATAATTTCTTCGTTCCGAAGCTGGACGATGTTAAGAAATTTTCCAAGGTTCTTACGCGCCTCAACTGCACTGACTTTTGTTGTCATTGATGCCTCCCGCCCATGTCATAATGATTATATCAATTGCTATGATTATTATACTTGATATCCGTCACGCTGTCAATGTTAACGGAAATAGTGCGTTGCGCAGTGGACGGCATGCTCAAGTTCTGCGGGGACATCGGTTCCGATGCGGTATTTTTTCCCTGCTTTTGTGACAACCTCAACAGCGTCAAAGCCTGAAACGTTATACAGCCAGCCGTGGGGGGTCAGGTGGATTCCCCATCCGTAATACCATGAATTTCTTACTCTGCGGCATGAGGCGATATCTTTTAAAGGGAACCTTTTTCTTATGAGTCCTATCCCGAAGCGGATTTTCAAACACTCTTCGTCCATGGTTACGGTCAGGTTATAGAATAAAGAAAGGGTAACTGCCATGATAAAGGTAAACAAAAGCATGTCAGGGGACAGATTTTTTAACAGAAACAAGCTTATAAAGATAAGCGCCGCGAATATGTATATTATAAGCCAGCCGGTCTGCGTATGCCGATATTTATTATACATAATCTCTCCCGGATCCAAGCCAGTTCTATTTTAACGTATAAAAGTTTTTGTGTAAAAACAGGGGGTTTCCTTGAAAAATTAAGGGTGCGGGTGTATCATAAGAGGAGTTGAACGGGGAAAAGTCAAGACTCTGTGCCAAATCCCCCCCATACCCCCCTTTGCAAAGGGGGGATTAAGAGGGGATTTTTGGTAAAAAGGAGACAAAAAAATGAGATGGACCAGATATTTCATGCCGACTTCAAAAGAGGCGCCCAAGGATGCCGAGACGATAAGCCATAAACTGATGTTCCGCGCGGGCCTTGTGGATAAAACGTCTTCTGGCGTTTATACCTACCTGCCTGCCGGCTATAAGGTTCTGAGGAAGGTTGAAGGCATCGTCAGGGACGAGATGAACAAGGCGGGAGCGGTGGAACTGCTCATGCCCGCGTTACAGCCTGCCAGCTTGTGGAAGGAGAGCGGACGGCTGGAGAAGATGGGCGACGAAATGATAAGGTTCACAGACAGGCACAAGCGGCTTATGGTATTCGGACCCACCCACGAAGAGGTTATAACCGATATAGTCAGAAGATATATCAATTCATGGAAGCAGCTGCCGGTTACCCTTTACCAGATACAGACCAAGTTCCGCGACGAAATGAGGCCGAGATTCGGCATTGTAAGGGCGAGGGAATTTCTGATGAAGGACGCCTACAGCTTTGACCTTGATGAAAAAGGGCTTGATGAGACGTATCTGAGGATGAAGGAGGCGTACAAAAACATATTTACGAGAAGCGGGCTGGTTTTTTCCATACAGCAGGCGGACTCCGGGGTTATAGGAGGGAAATTTTCCGAGGAATTTGTGGCTGAAGGCGAGTGTCCGGAACTTGAGGTAGGGCATCTTTTTAAGCTGGGAAAAGAGTACAGCGAGGCGATGAAAGCGGTATTTGTTAACAGGGAAGGGAAGGAACAGCCTGCGGTTATGGGATGTTACGGCATAGGCGTCAGCAGGATAGTCGCCGCCGCGGTTGAGGGCAACTATGACGAAAAAGGGATTATCTGGCCGCTTTCCATAGCGCCTTTCAGCGTGCTTGTCATACCGGTGAAGGCCGATGACCCTGCTCTAAGGGAAGCCGCAGATAAGATTTACGGCGCCTTAACGAAAAATAACGTTGAAGTTCTGCTTGACGACAGGGAAGGCAGTGCGGGCTTCAAGTTTTCGGACGCCGACCTTACGGGCATACCCCTGTGGGTTGTAATAGGCAAGAAATTCACGGAGAACGGTAAGGCGGAGATTAAAATAAGGAGAGAAAACAGGTTTGTGGAGGTTGAGATTGACAATGCGGCAAAGTGGATTTCGGATTATTTAAAGGAACACGGGCAGGGGAAAAGAGAATGACCTTAGGAAGGATTATAAGGCAGGGAATTTCATTCGGGAAAAAGGAGTTTCTGCTCTCTATTATTGTCTTTGCCTATCTGGCAGTGTCCTATTCCGTCCTTTCTGCAGGACTCAGCGAAGGGATGCTGTTTTTACTGCAGGTTTTTTTTATACTGATTGAAAACTACGTAACCGTTGCCGTATATTACGGCATAAAGCAGTATTTATGGGAAGGGGCGTTTGACGTAAAGGGGATGTTTGCCGGGGCAAAACACTTTTTTGCGAGGACTCTGTATTACAAACTGCTTGCCGGAGCCGCCGCCCTGTTTATAGCCGCTTTCTGTTTGAGCATGATTGAGGTTGTTAAAGATTCTTCTGCCGCGGCGGCAGGGCTTATCACGGGATTTACCGTAATATGGATATCTTTTCCGGTCTATCTCGTGCTTCTTACGTTTTTCGCCCCGCTGATTATTATTGCGGAAGACAATCTTTTATTGCCGTCTGTCAGGAAGAGCATTGTATTTGTCCGGACGAACTTTGCGGATGTTGTGAAACTGTGTTTGCTGGCGGCTCCCTTATGGTTTTTTGCCATTTTTTTAATGAGGGTGTATAATAAGAAGGATTTGTTTCTCCTGCCCGTCATTTTTTACTTTATTGCGGTTCTGGAGATTTTAACTGTTAAACTTTTTTTCCTGTTCTATAAAGCAAGAACAAAATAAGTGAAGGCAAAGGGTTCCCACCCTTTTTAAAAGCATTTACTATACGCTAAACGCTATACGCCGAATTATTTGTAACAAGGGAGCAATGATGGATAACAGGATTTTTGAGATAAGGTGGCACGGAAGAGGCGGGCAGGGAGCGAAAACCGCGGCCCTTCTTTTCGGGGATGCGGCGCTTTCCACAGGCAAATACATACAGGCGTTTCCCGAATACGGGCCAGAGAGGATGGGGGCGCCGGTGCAGTCATTCAACAGGATAAGCTCCGAACCCATACGCCTGCATTCCGGCATTGAAAATCCCGATGTGGTTCTCGTCCTTGACGTCACTCTCATAGGACAGGTGGATGTCACGAAGGGGCTTGATGAGGGAAAAGGCGTACTTATAGTCAATACCCCGCTTACCGCAGAAGAAATGAAGAAAAAACTGGGTTATGACGGTAAAGTCTGTACGGTGGACGCCTCCGCCATAGCGACCGATACGATAGGGAAAAACATACCGAACACCCCCATGATAGGGGCTCTTGTAAAGGTAACCGGAATACTCGGCATTGACGAACTGCTGGAAGATACGAAGATAAAGCTTGAGAAAAAGTTCAGGAACAGGCCTGAGATAGTTGAAGGAAATCTGAAGGCTATTGAAAGAGCGTATAATGAGGTTAAGGGAGTTTGAAAAACAAGGAGTATAAGATGGAAGAGAAAAAAGCGGCGTGGAAGGAGCTTCCGGAGGGCGATGTTCTGGAAGGCGGTTCCTCTCTTAAATTCAAAACAGGCAACTGGCGCACAGACAGGCCCGTTCATATCCCGGAAAAATGCATCCACTGTTTTATCTGCTGGATAGCATGTCCTGACGGTGCCGTAAAGGTCAATGCAGAAACAGGAAAATTTGAAGAGTTTAACTATGATTATTGCAAGGGCTGCGGAATATGCGCACACGAGTGCCCTAAAGACGCCATAAAAATGGTCAATGAACAGGAGGTGGACAAGAAATGAAAAAATCCATTGTAAAATTTCTGGTGGTTATTCTCATCCTGTCGGGATGGGTCGCTTTCGCGATACTTTATGCTTTATCGGGAAAGAGTAATGCGCAGAAAGAGATAGAAATTTCCGAACTGCAGTCCGAGCTGGATTCTTACAGGTTTCTCGCAAAGGATGTTAAGGAAAGCACTGAGAGGATAGACAGCATCATAGGCAATCTGGAAAACCTGAAGGCAAATCTCGGGGAACTGCAAAACAAAATAGTAAATCAGCAGATTGAAGAGTAAAACAAATTACTTTATTGTCGGGGTAAAGGGAGAGAAGGAAAATGAAAGCAGCGAAAACAGGGAATGAAGCATTTGCTGAGGCGATGCGGCAGATAAACCCGGACGTGGTTGCCGCCTACCCCATAACGCCCGCCACCGAAGTGGTTCAGATATTTTCTCAGTTTGTTGCGGACGGGCTTGTGAAAACGGAATTTGTGGCGGTGGAAAGCGAGCACAGCGCGATGAGCGCATGCATCGGAGCAAGCGCCGCAGGAGCAAGGGCGATGACCGGCACGTCTTCCCAGGGGCTTGCGCTCATGTGGGAGATGCTTTATATAGCGGGAGGGCTGCGCCTGCCCATCGTCATGGCGGTTGTGAACAGGGCTTTGTCCTCTCCAATAAACATACACTGCGACCACTCCGATTCCATAGGTGCAAGGGATTCCGGATGGATACAGCTTTTTTCCGAGAACGTGCAGGAGGCGTACGACAACATCATACAGGCGGTAAGAATAGCGGAGCATCCCGATGTGAACCTTCCCATTATGGCTACAACGGACGGTTTTATACTCAGCCACTGCCTTGAGACGCTTGATATGCTTTCCGATGAAGATGTCCGCAGTTTTGTGGGAGATATCCCCGAGAGGTCAACCCTTGTGAAGAGTTTGAGGGAAGGCAAGCCCATAACCCTGGGCGCTCTGGACCTGCAGGACTACTACTTTGAACATAAGCGGCAGTCGGCGGAAGGTATGTTTAACGCAATGAAAGTCATCCCGGAAATCGGCAAGGAATTTGCTAAAACATTCGGAAGGGAATACGGTTTTTTTGAGGCGTACAAGCTTGCAGATGCCGATGCGGCAATCCTTGTTATGGGTTCAACTTCCGGAACGGCAAAAGACGTTGTTGACACTATGCGCGCGGAAGGGAAAAAAGTGGGGCTTGTGAAACTGCGCGTTTACAGGCCGTTCCCGGCACAGATGCTGGCTCAGGCGCTCTCGGGGATAAAAGCTCTGGGAATCATGGACAGGGCGGAAGGCATGAGTGCGGTATCGGGTCCGGTGTACCCTGAGATATGCGCGGCTCTTTACGACCTTCCCGGCAAAAAGCCGGTTGTTCAGGACTATATCTACGGCCTTGGCGGACGGGATGTTTCTCTGAATGATATCAGGTATATATTTGATGAGGTTCTTAAATCCGCTCAAACAGGCAAAAAAGCATATACTTTGAAATACGTAGGCGTAAGGGAATAGCGATGTTTTTCGCCGCATAAATGTAGCGGTGCGATTTATCGCACGGTTTTTAACTGGAGGATTAAAAAATGCCGACTTTGAAACAACTTGCAAAAAGAGAAGAAAAATTTGTATCGGGCCACCGTTTGTGCGCCGGCTGCGGAGAGGGCATTGTCGCGAGGATGGTCATGCTTGCCATAGACAAGCCGGTTATCGTGGGAAATGCGACCGGTTGTCTGGAGGTTGCAAGCACTATCTTCCCATATTCGGCATGGAACGTTCCGTGGGTTCACACCGCCTTTGAAAACGTTGCGGCTACGGTAAGCGGCGTTGAAGCTGCCTACAGGGTTTTGAAAAAGCAGGGGAAGATAGACAAAGATGCGGTTTTTGTGGCATTCGGCGGCGACGGCGGAACCTATGACATAGGACTTCAGTCTCTTTCCGGCGCGGCCGAAAGGGGACATAAGATGCTTTACGTATGCTGTAACAACCAGGCATACATGAATTGTTTGAGCGCCGATTCTCTTATAATGACCAAGGAAGGCCTTAAGAAAATAACAGAAATAAAACAAGGAGAATCAGTTTACGCTTTTGACCAGCAAAATTACCAGTTGGTTGTAAAAAAATGCACTGGTGTTTTTGATAACGGAATAAAGCCCGTTTATGAACTTAAGACTCTGCATCACTCAATAAAAGCAACAGACAATCATCCTTTTCTAATTCTGAAAAGAAACGGAAAAGGGAAAGAGAACAATTTTGTCTGGAAAAAATTGCGTGAGATTAAAACAGGAGATGAAGTCGTCGTTTTGAAAAACATAAATCCAGGGCGAACTGCTGATTTTATTTTTACAAAAGTTACCACAGACGATTATAAAGTAAATAGACTCAATGATATCAATATCCCCGGACATTCCAGTCCTGACTTAATGAAATATCTGGGCCTGTATGTCGGAGATGGATGGGTAAGGAGCGAAAGGGGAGAGGTAGGTTTTGCTCTGCCAGAAAACAGCAAGGGTCGGGAAATCTTAATAAATCTCCATACCAAAATTTTTGGTGAAAGTTTAAGAACAGATGAAGTGTATATATATATCAATTCTGTAAATTTGGCAAGATTTATTGACTCTTTAGGTTTTGGTAAAGGAGCAAAAAACAAGATTATTCCGCAATGGCTCTTCACTTTGCCGTTAGAAGAAAGAGAAAGTTTTATTGATGGATTAATGTTGTCTGACGGATATAGAACAGGAAATAGTTGCCGGTATGTTTCTGCAAGCGCTGAGCTGTTAAGCCGCCTTAGGGTTTTGCTCCAAATTACCAATTACAGGGTGGGAAATATCCATTGGCAAAGCAAAGAAAAAGGAACAAAGTGTGTAGACAGAGAATTTCTGAAAGATGCAAAATATGGATATATATGTTTTAGCAAAAAGAATAAATGGAATATAGAGAAATACAGGCAGCAATACAGGCATAGAAATTTCTTAATAGAAAACAAATATTTTGACGTGGAAAAAGTAAAAAGCATAAAACTGGTCGGAGATGAACCTACTCTTGACTTACGAGTTGAAGGCGAACATAATTTCATCGCTGACGGAATAGTCGTTCATAACACCGGCATTCAGCGCTCGTCGGCAACGCCCAAAGCGGCGCACACGACAACCTCTCCGCTGGGCAAGGTTATCCCGGGCAAGGTGCAGTTTCCCAAGGATGTCGCATCAATAATGGTAGCGCACAACATACCCTATGTTGCAACCTCAATCCCCGGCCGGTGGAACGACCTTGTAAACAAGGTTGAAAAGGCTGTTTCCTTTGACGGCTTTACCTTCATTGACGTGCTTACCCCATGCCGTCTCGGCTGGCCCCATGAACCGGAACTCACGATGGAGATTTCAAGGGTTGCCGCCGATACCTGCATCTGGCCCCTTTACGAGGTTGCGGAAGGGAAATACAAATTAACCTATAAGCCGAAAGAGAAGAAACCCGTTGTCGAATGGTTCAAGATGCAGAGAAGGTTTGCCCATCTTTTGAAGCCGGAGAATCAGGAACTTCTGGAAAACATACAGAAAGAGGTTGACAGGAGATGGGATATACTTCTCAAAAAATGTGAGGGGTAACACAATGAATTCCCTTCTGCTGGTGGGTATTTCACTGCTCCTTTTTGTTCTTGCATACCGTTTTTACGGCCGCTTCCTGGAAAGGATATGGGATGTATCCGCAGACAGGAAAACCCCGGTGGCGGAAAAACAGGACGGTGTTGATTACATTCCCGCCAAACACTGGACGATACTCTTCGGACACCACTTTGCCTCAATCGCGGGAGCAGGACCCATCCTGGGCCCGGTTATCGCCTGCATGCTTTGGGGCTGGCTTCCCGCGGCGGTCTGGATTATCTGCGGCTCCATTTTGCTCGGAGGTGTGCATGACTTCTCTTCCCTGGTTTTGAGCCTGCGGCATAAAGGCAGGTCTGTTGGAGAAATTACCGAGTCAGTCATGGGACGCAGAAGCAGAATACTGTTTTCCCTGTTCATCTGGTTCACTCTGATACTTGTGGTGGCGGTTTTTGCCTCGGTCACGGCAAATACGTTTGTTCAGGAACAGGCGATAGTCATTCCGACGTTCGGCCTGATACTTATATCCCTGCTCTTTGGTTTTCTTGTTTACCGTCTTAACTGCAACTACATATATGCAACGCTCGGAGCCCTTGTTCTTCTGGCATTTTTATTTGTACTCGGCAATAAATTCCCGGTTTCTTTTACCGTCGCCGAACCCTTAAAACTCTGGATAATCGTACTTCTGGTATATTCTTTCATAGCAAGTATTATACCGGTCAATCTTCTGCTTCAGCCGAGAGACTACCTCTCTTCATTCATATTGATCGCAGGCCTTGTACTCGGATATGCGGGGCTTTTTACCGCAAGGCCATCGGTAAACGCTCCCGCATTCATAGCTTTTTCCGCCGCCGGGCAGAAAGGAACCCTCTGGCCCATGATGTTTGTAATAATTGCATGCGGGGCCATAAGCGGATTTCACAGCCTTGTCGCAAGCGGGACTACTTCAAAGCAGATAACAAGCGAGAAGGATGCAAGAAAAATCAGTTATGGAGGAATGCTTACAGAGGGGGTTCTTTCCATACTTGCACTGCTCTGCGTTTGCGCAGGGCTTTACTGGAACAATGCCGGTTCCGCGCTGAACTATCCCGAACTGATGGCGGGGGGCAACTGGATAGGAACTTTTGCAACCGGCTACGGGCAGGTAGTCTCAAGAATTCTGGACCCTGAAGTCGGCAAGATGCTTGCAATCGTGATGATAAATGCTTTCGTTCTGACAACACTTGACACGGCCACAAGGATTACCAGATATATTTCCCATGAGCTTTTCGGCGAGAGCTGGAACATCAAAATATTCAGGAACAGGTACTTTAACACTTTTTCCGTCGTGCTTATAGCCGGCTGGCTTGCATTCGGCAACTGGCAGAAGATATGGCCTGTATTCGGAGCCGCCAACCAGCTTGTAGCCGCCATAGCCCTTTTTGTTGCGGGGCTGTTTTTGCTGGGAAGACAGAAAAAGAGTTCACTGACGGCCTTCCTGCCCGCATTGTTCATGTTCCTCACCACAATCGCCGCTTTGGTTTATCAGGCAAATGGGTTCTACCGCAGCAAGAACTTCCTTCTCGGCAATATCGCGATTCTGCTGACTGTCCTTGCAGCTTTTGTCATAGTAGAAGGCCTCCGCACAATCCGCAGTTTAAAAAAATCCTGACAGATGAATTAAGTCAACGGTAAGCGTTTTTGCGGTGTTTTATTCTATAGATGTAAACGGCTTTACTTGAGTCGTCTATTCTATAGAGAATGCGGTAATCTCCGGAGCGGAATCTGTACCCTTCTTCATTTGTTAATTTTTGACAACCTTGGGGCCGCGGATTGCTTGCCAGTTCAGAAAGTCTCTTGTTAACCTGGAGAAATATTCTCTGCTCGAGATTATCAAGGTCTTTCCCTGCGGAAGGCATTAAGAGTATTTTATACATGGCGGGCCTTAACGTAGTTTTCCAGAGGTATAGCTGATTTTTCCTCGTCTCTTAGCTGTTTCAGTTCCAAAATGTCTTCTCTCAATTCTTCGGATAGAAGTTTTTCCTCAAGAGATTTTTCCACGAAAAAACCATATTTAACCCCGTGTTCTCTGCAGAATTTTTTCATTCTTTCTGCAGTCTTCTTGTCCACTTTTACAGACAATGTATATTTATCCATAATTTCACCTCTTTTCGTTTATTATACATACTTTTTCTTGCTTTGTCAAGATAAATGTTTTATACGCCTATATGATTTATGTGTTATAATATAACACCTTTAAAACATAACAGGAGGAGAGAGAATGGGAAGATTTGAAAAGGAACGGTTAACTGACAGTGATATTGCGAAACTGAAGGAACTGAACAAGCTGTGCAAAGGCGACATACTGACGATGACAACCCTTGCCAAGTCAGGCCATCCCGGCGGGTCCATGTCCTCTCTGGACATATATCTTACAGTTTATTCTTACGCAAATGTTGCGCCTGACAGAGTTGACGACCCGTCAAGGGATAAGATTGTCGTGAGCCACGGGCATACCTCCCCCGGCGTTTTTTCTGTCCTTGGCAGGCTGGGGTTTTTTGACGTGGACGAGGCGGTTGCGACCTTCCGCTACTCCGGAAGCATGTTTGAGGGTCACGTTGTGAGGAGCGTGCCGGGAGTGGAATGGAGCAGCGGCAACCTCGGGCAGGGGCTTTCGGCCGGCTGCGGATTCGCTCTTGGCGACCGGCTGCACAACAGGGATACCCATATTTTTGTTTTGATGAGCGACGGAGAGAGCACAAAGGGGCAGGTGGCGGAAGCAAGGAGGTTTGCCGCCAAGTACGGGATTAAGAACATAACGGTTGTCGTGGACAATAACAATATACAGATAAGCGGAAAAACCTGCGATATTATGCCGTGCCGGATATGTGATAACTACCGCGCAGACGGCTGGGAGACGCTTGAGGTTGACGGCCATGATTTTGCAGAGATTTACGGTGCGTTGCGCAAGGCAATTGCCACGGACAGTCCGGTTTGCATCATAGCAAACACCGTTATAGGGAAGGGCGTTTCCTTTATGGAAAATGACTACAGGTATCACGGAAAAACTCTGGACGAGCAGTCTTACGCCAAGGCAATGTCTGAAGTCGGACTGCCTCCCGAACTTGAAAAATACAAAAAACTGAGAGAGAAAAAGGTAACCTGTAAAGAGAGAAAGTTTCACTTTGCACCAAGCCTTGAAAAAGGCGCGCCGGTTGTTTATGGCAAGGACGAAAAGACGGACAACCGCAGCGCCTACGGGAAAGCCCTTTATGAACTTGCTAAAGCGAATGCGGGGAATAAAGAATTTCCTTTCGCCGTTTTTGACTGCGACCTTGCAACATCTGTGAAAACAGACACGTTTGCCAAGGAATTCCCTGAAAATTTCTTCCAGGTCGGCGTACAGGAGCACAATGCCGCCACTATAGCGGGTGCAATTTCCACGGACAGGATAATAAGCTTTTTCTCGGACTTTGCGGTATTCGGCATTGACGAGACGTACAACCAGTCCCGCCTGAACGACCTCAACCATACCAACCTTAAGCTTGTATGCACGCACGTCGGATTGGACGTGGGAGAGGATGGGAAAACACACCAGTGCATTGATTACATTGGGACTATCAGAAACCTCTTCGGGTTCAGGATTATCATACCTGCCGACCCCAACCAGACTGACAGGGTGATAAGATATGTGGCGGGAGAGCCGGGCAACTGGTTTGTAGGCATGGGAAGGTCCAAAACCCTTACCGTTGAAACCGAAAAGGGCGACGGTGTATATTTTGACGAAAAATATAAGTTTGAATACGGAAAGGCTGATATTTTGTGCGAAGGCAAAAGCGGATATATAATTACCATGGGATGCCTTGTCCCCCGCGCCCTAAAGGCGGTGGAGTTGTTAAAGGCGGAGGGAATCAGCATCGGCATTATCAATATGAGCTGTCCACTGGAGATAGACGGAAAGGTTCTTGATAAAGCGATTGCAACAGGGCTGATTTTGACGATGGAGGACCACCACATAGATACGGGACTGGGTATGACCGTGGGGCGGTATCTCCTTGAGAAAAAGTATGCAGGAAAATTTTTAAGGCGGGGCGTAACCCGGTACGGAAGTTCCGGCGAGCCGGAATATCTCTTCAAGCAGGAAGGCATGGACCCTGCATCGGTCGCCGCTCTTCTCAAGTCCCAGCTGTAAACGAGCACCCCTCACCATTGTCCTCTCCCCTAAGGGGAGAGGAATTAAAGGTGAGGGGAAGAGATGCAACATGAAAATCATAGTGTTGAGCGCCCATCCTGATGATGCGGAAGCAGGAGCAGGCGGGTTTTGTATCAGAGCCTTTGAAGCCGGGCATGATGTGACTATTGTGCATATGTCCAGCGAGAGGCAGAACCGTAAGATTGACGGGGTTGGCGAGTCTGAAGTGCGTATGGCGGAAGGGAAAGAAGCGGCGCGGATACTCGGAGTAAAAGTGGAATTCATGGACTATTTTATGGGCGAGTTTCCGGCTACAATAGAGAGTTCTCAGGAAATGACGGATCTGCTTAAAAGGCATAAGCCGGAGATTGTTCTCACTCACTGGCCCGTCGATTCGCATCCCGACCATCAGGTGGCGGGTATCCTTCCTTTGCGTTCTTTTATCTGGACGCAGAAATTCTGCCTCGGGTTTTACGAGGTTTACTCAGGGATTCAAACACTCTCTTTCCCCCCCAACCGTTATGTGGATATTTCCGGTGTAATAGAATGCAAAAGGAAAGGCCTCCTTGCACATAAGAGCCAGCAGCCGGAAGCGCAGGTGCTTATGCAGGAGAAAATAAGTGCTTTTCGCGGTGCGGAAAGAAGATGCGGACATGCCGAGGCGTTTCATATACTGGGCGGGGAAATGCCGACGCCTTTTGATGACCTGTTTGCAGACATCAGGACATTCCAGCAGTCAGGCGGATTGGATCGCCTGAAAATGGAATCATGGTAAAGTCCGGTGCATCTATACTTTTTCCCTTTCTGCGGTTATAACTGCCTTCATGACGTTTACCCCTTCAATGTCAAAAAGAAATTCATTGCCGTTAATCTTCTCAAAACAGCGTATACAGTAAGAACCTGTTTCTTTTGTTGTTTTCGTCAGCATTTTATATTCCCCGTTTTTGATATCAAGAACAAAAAGGCCGTTTTCCGTGGCGCCGTAAAATTCGCGTTCGTTCATGAAAAGCCCGTCGATGAATATGCCTTTCAGCGGCCACGGCTTTATTTCAAAACTTCCGGTCTCAACGTCCCACAGGAAAAACTCTTCCCCTTCCATTCCCGGAGGATTTTTCAGTCCCATGCACACCCCCGAAGGAGTAATGTCGGTTATACTGAGACGTGATATTTTCCACGGGGACCATTGATAAACCGTTTTTCTCTGTTGCGTGTCCCACAGGAAAAGCACTGCCTCTGATGCCCTGGGTTCTGCAGTGTCGCAATCGCCGCTTATGTCGGTTCCGCCGGCAAGAAGGTTTTTATCCGGCCGGAGGAAGAGGCCCGAAGGGTTCTGTTCCGGCACAAAATTTCTGTAAACCGTCATTTGCCGGGTTGCAGGGTTCAATGCCGTTATCGCTCCTCCCAGCATTCCGTATTGAGCGCCGGTGGCGATATAAACAAATTTTCCGTCGTTTACCATGTCAATAGGACGGTTCTGTCCCTCCCCGATTTCCCCGATGACGGACGGATTTTTGCCGAAGGCAAACGGCTGTTTCCAGTCGTACTCGGATATAACCGCATGAACATATGAGCCCATGTAAAACTTCCCGTTCATGGCCGTTCCGCAGTTTACCTGTCCCCCATACGAAACCACTTTGTTCAGTGACGGCTCGCAGTCTTTGTTTTTCAGGTTTATCCTGAACATCTGCGAACATATAAAATGGGCGCCTATGACAAAGTCATCATCCGGCACTTTATAAAGAAATTGAAGGCCCATGCCTTTTTGGGAAACGTTGTCAATCTGCCGGGAGACCATTGTTCCTTCATTCAGGTTAAGTTTCATCGCAAGGCCGTTGTCTCCCATGCATGCGAATTCTCTGTTCCCAAGATAGTGAAAATTGTTCACAAGGTTGCCGTCAGGAAATTTCCCCCATACTTTTACCGCTTTACCCTCTCTTATACGGTACATGCAGCCGGAGGGAAAACCGCTGCAGTAATAATCTGCGTCCGCCTTTTCTATTTTGTAGCAATATTCCGATATATCAGAAAAAGTCCCTTCGTACGCAAGTTTTTTCCAGTTAAAAACCCTCACACCGCCGTAATATTTAAAATTAACAAGTAGCCGTTCCTCATCAATAGCTCCGTCAAAGAAGCCCCTTGACTCATTTTCGGGATTGCCCCGGTATACAATCTTTTGCTCCCCTGTGCCGGGGTCAAAAATTATTATGGCCGGCCGGACGCCCGATACAAGAATCAGCATGCGCCCGTCAGGAAGGTCTATGAAATCCGAGCAGTAAAGCCCCTTTTTAATGCCGGGTATTGTTTCATATCTCTTTACATTTCCCGAGGACGTGTCATATTCCCAGAAATTACCGTCAGGCCACCTTCCCACATAAATCTTGCCCGAACGGGAGAAATGGCTTCCGCAGATGAAGCTTCTATCCATTAAACTGATTAGTTTTCTGAATTTTTTTTGTTCCAGTTGAAATTCATAGAGGCATCCGTTGGTTGAGGCAATATAGAAAGTATTTCCTCTCCCCTTTTGAAACCCGTGGTGTCCGCAATTGGCTCCGTCAGGGAGGGAATGCTTTTCTTCATTAAGCGTCCGGGTGTCAATGAGATATAATGCTGCATCTTTTCCAATGGCTGAAAAAGATACCCCTGCCATTAGGTTCTTTTCCGGCAGATACTGGGTAAAATTATTCAGAATCGGAAGACGCATCTTTGGCGTTGCAATTTTTTCTGTTTTTATCATTTTGTTTTTTCTCCTTATCTTATCCTGCTTTGCAATCACTCTTAAAATCTTAAATTTCTGATGCGGTCCAGATAATATTTGTAATTCTCCAGTGATGTCCCCGGTGTTATCAGATGGTCGGGGAGGATGACAAAACCTCCTTCCTTCATCAGTGGTAATCTCCGTTCTATTTCATCATCTATTGCCTTGCGTCCTTTTTCCAGAACAAGCTTGTTGAATCCTCCGAATATCCTCAATTCTTTGCCGTATGTTCTCCTTAAAAGCATGGGGTTGGCATTCCATGTGCCTATCTCTATGGGAAACTGCAGGTTAACTCCCGCGTCGAGCCATGGCTTTATCAGCGGTTCCACCTTGCCGTCGCTGTCCAGCCCGAGGAGTTTCACTCCGCATTCTTCCAGCTTGTTTCTTATCTTGATATACCCTGGAGCCACGCATTTCTTAAAAATGGACGGGCTGACGAAAGGGCCGGTACTTCCGGCGATATCTTCCCACCCCATTCCGAAATCCGGCTTTGTTTTCATCTTCGGTATGACCTGGTTTATCCCCCAGCATACGAGGTTTGAAATAGTATCCACCATATCTGAAAAAACATCCTGGTCGTCATACATCAGGTATGCCATATTCTCAACGCCCATCCAATTCCTTATCCAGCCCATCATGGAGCCGGTGCCTATGCATATCGGCAGCCCGGAGTTTTCCGCTTTCTCTATGTGCTGTTCAATATCCGGAGGTATTCGCCCGGGGTTAGGCTGGAGCCTTTTCTTGTATATATCCCAATCTCTGGCTGTCTTAAGCGTAAAATCTATATAATGCGGGATATTGCTCTTTTTCAGCCATGCTTTCTGTACCACGCCGTCAACTGCCCTGAATATCTTGTATTCTTCAGTCTCTTCTATCACTTCTTCTTCAAATAACGGAAAAAGTCCGACAGGGACTCCTACGGCTGACCATATATAGGGGGCGTTGAAATATTCGTTTTCGTCCGCATCTTCAGGCATGCCCTCGCTTATCCACCTGTCCCTTGTTTCCGGCCAGCCCTTCCAGTGCATGACGGGCATCCTGTCATACTCCCGGTAAAACATGATGTTTTGCCACAATTCGCGAGTAGTCATTATGCGGGTCTCCTTTTCTTCTATGCAGAATTATTATTGCGCTTCTGTTATTATTGCGCCTTTCTTTTCCGCTCTTTTCAAAGCCTGTTTCTGCGAGGCGTCCAGCATCTCTGCCATGGGAACATAAATCTCTTCAAATCTGCTGATATCTTCAGGCCATCTGTTGTCAAAAAGAACCTCAAAGGGGATGTTCTTCTCCCATAAATCACCGCATATGTTGATAAACCGCTTGTAATATTCATCGTTGCCCGGGCCAAGGCGGTTGCGGATTTTAGAAGAAAAAACCACAGCTTTTTCCCCGTCAGGCCACCGGGGATTTTGGGCCTGCGGATACCCGTCTTTGAGTATCTCCTCCTCGGAGATTTCAATCTCATCGCGGACCATGCGGCATACCCACGGACGGGCGCCTACGCGGTTTATCATTTTCAACCAGGGAACAAAATCTTCCGGTTTCCTTCCGTAGCAAATTACAATACATTCCTTACCTTGCAGTTTTGCCAGAGAACGTGCTGCACATAATTCGGACACGACCCGGTTTTTATCCTTTAAAGGGTCGCATCCGTGGTAAATTTCCACGAATACAGCATCGGAATAATCTATCTTGTGTTCATAAGAGTTGCCCTGGACACAGACATGAGGCATAAGATTTACACACTGGCACGACCAGAGCAGAATGTTTTCCGGGAGAACTTTTCTCAAATTTTCGTAGAATCCGCCCACCCATCTGAACCGCGCCTCAATCCATGACTGGAAGTCAGGATTATCAAGGTTCTCCCAGAATGTCTTATCGGAAATATCAGGTATGTCCAAACCTGTTTCCTTTTTGAATCTCGCCCGGCAATGCCGACATGTGCATGAGTAAAAATCCGGGAGGAATGCCGCGTCATCCGCCATCAGGGCGTCGATGCCGGTATTTTCAACAAGCTCTGCTGTATATTCACAGTAACTTTTCAGAAAATCAGGGTTATTGGGACAGAAAAGTTCCATCCGGTAACCTTCGTAGTATATGGGCTTGTTATCTTTTGCCGAGACCATTCTCCAGTCCTTCATCACACGACCTCTGTAAATCTGCTGTTCCCACGAATCAGGGAACAATGGGAGATGATGGTTTTGCCACCGGTTGATTATCTGCCTGTCATCCATATTTCGCGCCCGGTGGACAAAAACCGCGCTGTGATGGTCGGCAACTTTGATGCCGTGTCTGTGACAGATAGCAGCAGTCTCTTTTAATATTCCCTCGACCCGTTTGAAGTACGGCAGAAAATCCCATCGGGGATGAAAGCCAAAAATGATTACCGCGTTAACCCCTGCCCTTGCAAGGATTTCTGCCCTTTTTTCCCACTTCTCCGTTATTGAAGGAAGAGGCCAGCGCAGGTCTTCCCACGTCAGCCACCAGGAAGCAAATCTGGCTTCCGATAGCCATGTTTTTTTATCCATATAAACTCCACTGTCGTTAATATTCAATCGAACCAGTATGTGCGAAATTCTTCAAATGCCGAGCATACCGCCTCTATGTTTTCAGGGGGCGTCGGCGGGTAAATGTCTGCCAGCATCTCCAGTCCGCCCTGAGGAGAGCCAAGCCGCATGAATTCCTCCTTTATTAATTCTCTTATCTCGTTGGGTTTTCCGAAAGGCACTATCTTCTGGCGGTCAACATCAAGGCGGATTGTAATGCGTCCCTTAAGTTCGCGTTCAATGTTATCAAGACCGTTGCAGAGGTCCTGGAGGTTCAACACGCTGACGCCTGCGTCAATCAGCATGTCAACCAGTTCCATAATGTATCCGTCGCTGTGCATGGATACATATGTGTTCTGTTTGCGGCAAAAGCCGAACATCCGGCGGTAATGCGGCAGTATCCATTTTTCAAACATTGCAGGACGGATGATGGAAGCCGTCTGGCTTCCGAGGTCTTCTCCGAACCACATAACGTCAAGCCCGTATAAAAGCTGTTTTTTTATGGATGTGATGTTGTGCTGAAGGACAATAGTAATAAGCCGATGCAGTTCCGGCCTTTCTTCAAGCATGTCAAACATGAGGTTTTCAAAACCACGAAGGTACTGCAAACGCATAAAGAAAAAGCCGTGGGGGAGGCCGCCGGCAACAACCTGGTTATTATGTCTTTGTTTCGTAAAAGCCTTTTCCCTTTCCTTCCAGTTTGCCGGACCTCTGTCTGCCTGCACGAGAGGGTCGGGGGCGCTGTACGAGTCAAGCTCTTTCCAGTCATTTATGGGATGACCTGTTACCACTCCTTCAATGCCGGTTACAGCAGTTTCCCATGTGCATCCCCATGCATCTGTAAAAGGCTTTCCTGTTCCATGGCCGGGAAAATAAGTTAAGTTGTCGTAATCAATAGTTCCTTTTTTATAGCGGGGGAATAATGATGGATGCCGAAGGACAACTTCTTCAAGGTCGTCTCTGAGGTAGTCCCATGCCGCCGGGGAAAGCGCTACATGGCAGGGTGTCCATTCCGAACCGCTCATTGCAACATTCCGAATAAAATTCTCTTTTTCTGTAAGCATACAAACCTTCTTATCGGCAGTATTCCTCAAGTTCTTTCATGAAACGTTCAGCTTCCTTTTTGGAGGTTATGGTGGTTTCTCCAAAAATAAGTTTGCGGGATTTATATTCCCTCCATAATTGTTTTATCCGCTCCGAGCTTTCTGCCAGAATTTGTCCCTTGCCCAGATTGTCAATCTTCTTATACAGGCCGGACCAGTTTTGTTCCATGGGATTGCCGGCGCCCTGTACCCATTGGATTACGTCTATCCTCTTAATTTTGCAGATTTCCTCAATATGTTTTACGGCGCCCGGACCGTCGAGGTGATACTCCGCGGCATCAAGGATTGCACACTGTCGTTCCATGCAGGGGACTACGAATTCCCTGAACATCTCCGGGCTTATCATGCAGGAGGTATCGCACTGGACTACGTCTATCCGCCCCTCGCAGTACAGACCGTGGCGGTTTATGCTGCCGAACTCTTCAAACCCGAGCTCTACGGCCAGCGCTTCCATTATTTCGGCATAAGCAATGCATACCTGGTCAAGTGCACGGTGAATCTTTTCAGGGCAAAGAACCATATCCATGAGGAGATTGTTTGCTCCGCGGACGGCCGCCAGTGCGTCTATGTTGGCGCATAATGTAGGGGCGGCAATAAGGAGTTTGCCGTCGCATCTTTTTCTGAGCGCTCTCGCAAAGGCAACTGTCCGCTTCCACCAGAAACTTTCCCGCCTGAAAGCAATTTCAGTTTCGTCCCAGTCTTTGACAAAAGGCTGGCACCAGCTCGTGCCCGGATTTTCGGGGTCAAATTTAAGGTCTGCTCCCAGGAGGGCGGAAAAATGGTCCGGTCCGAATTCAAGGTAATAAAAGGGGATTGCCTCGCCTATGAACTCGTGTGTTGCCGCCCATGCCAGAAGCCGGTCAATCACCGGTTCAAAGTTACCGTCTGCTCCGGAAGTATAAGGCGGTCTCTTCACGGGGGTCACCCCTTCCCTGGGCATACTCATGCATACAATAGGGCGATTGTTCTCCCCTTTCCAGAATGCGCGCCACTGCTTCTGTACTTCTTCGAAATCCGGCTTGAATTCCAGTTTCATGGTTTAAACTCTTCAAGATAATTGGCATACATAGTTCTTATTTTCTTGATTATGGGAGACAGAACGGCTGATTTTGGCCGTGCGGTAACAAATACAGGGATAACTTCTTTCGGGGCAGGGAACCCTTTCATCTTTTTCGGCCCGATGCGGCTCTTGCCGTCAAATAATCCTGTCCATCTGCCCGGAGGAAGTATTATACTCCGTTCAGCCGCATCATCCAGCATCGGAGCAACCAAAATGTCTTCTCCAAGGAAATACTGGTCTTCGCAATCCTGTAAACACCGGTCATCAGGATAGTGAAGAAAAAAAGGCCGCATTAGCGGCATCCCCGTGGCGCCTGAAATACGGGCCTGTTCCAGCAGATATGGCATCAATGCATAACGAATCATGGAATAAAACCTGTAGATGCCGACTGTTTCAGGCGGGAAATCATAAGGTCTGGTAACCGTTCCGTGCGTCTGCATGGCAGCAGAGAAGCAACTTAACTGAACGCCCCGCACAAAAACGCCGGCTTCGTCGTCACTGTTTTTTGCCGGCTGATAACCGGCCAGGTCGTGTCCCATGAAAGGTATGCCTGAAATTCCGGAACTGAGAATAGCTGACAGTATTGTTTTAAGAGAACTGAACTCCCTGAGTTGGTCTCCGCACCATACGAAAGGATATCTGTGAGTGCCTATACCGCCTCCCCTGCTCCAGCAGAGGCCGCCTTCAGGAGCGTATCTTTGAAAAAGGTCGGACATCATGATATTGTACGCTACCGGATAGAAGTGGTGCATCCCCTTCAATGTCCGACCAGAAAAAAGCACAATATTGTCATCTTCCGGAAACTGCTCGCAGAAATCTATTTTTGCCCCGGAGATGCCGGTTTTCATGAGGCGCCTCCACACCTTATCCTTCCACCATTCAACAGCTTCGGGATTTGTGATATCAATGAATGAGCTTCTCCTCCTGTAGGGGGCATCCTGCGGATTATGGTGGGGTGCCTCGGCAATTGTACGGTTGCCCTGTTTATCCCGGACAAAAAATGAAGGCATTGATTTCTGCGTCTTCCAATATTTTTCCGGGAGCCTTCCGCAGGCATCGTAGACCATTGTTTTTTTGCCGTCTCTAAGGAGTTCCCGGACTATCCTGTCCAGTTCCTTATAGGTATCCGGATTATAGGTATCCCATCCCTCTATTATTGCCCCGCTCCATGGAAGCCCGTGTTCCTTCATTTTTGAAGCCATTTCCCTTATGCCGGCAGTCGTGCTGAGTTCTTCCGTGGCAAGATGGCGGGATACCAGTATCCCAAAACCCCATTCCGGAGGGATACGCGCAGGGCCCCAGAGAAGCATCAGTTTCTTATAGACCTCCCTCGGGTTGTCAAACAGGAGGATATAAATATCCAGCGACGCATTCTTCTGGGTTATGGTTAAATGCCTGCTGCTGGTTTTGCCGAGGTCAAAGGTAGAAGCCTCAAAACGGTTTGCCAGAACAGCATATTTCCTTGTGCTGATTATGAAAGGTATGGGAAGGTAACTGTTTCCTTCGGTTTGAAGATATCTATCCTCGGCCCAGACAAGGATCTTCTTTCCTCTCTGATTTACCCCGTTAAACCTCTCGCCCGTTCCGTATATCCTTTCATCATGCTTAAGCGTACATTTCACTTCATTGCCGGATGCTCCGGAAAGTTCTCTTATTTCAAAACAGGTGCGTTTATCCCTGCTGAAAACCATGCGGAAAGGAGAAGAATATATTTTTGCCTGTGTCTTGGAATCTTGAGCCGTTATCAACGAAAATTTGCATTTTTCCTTGATGCTGAGGGTGGCTGGTGAAATTGCATCTGCGGCTTTTTCTTCGGAAAGCTTCTCAAGCATTTGGACTGCACCTTCATCTTGGAATGGGTCATTCCCGGGAGCACTCTGAAGCCGCCATACATTTTCCATTGGTGCGGTCAGTTTGAGTCTTATCCCGCTTCTTACAGAGTCTGCGGCGCTGACCTCAACAAAGTTTTTCCCCTTCTTTATATCTGCACTCTCCAGCCGTACGGCATGTTCACTTTCCCCGTGTCTGCAGGTTTCCGCGTGACCGGACTTTTCCTTTTTGATTGTTTTCATGGGAATGTTAAAAAGAAACAACGGAATTGAGGTACCCGGCAACGAAAGCCGCCTGAAGTCCTGCTGTTTTCTCGTTAGGATGAACGGCGTCAATGAAGATATCTTCGCCCAGATTTGCCGTGAAGGCATATAAGTCCAAAACAGGAATATCCAGCTCCTTCATCACCTTGTCCGCGATACCGTTGTAAAGAACCACGTCTGAATCATAACGTGATGTTTTCAATTCATCGGGTATGCCGGCCCTTTCTTTCACCGGCGTTGTGCGCACCCATATCAGTGATGCCCCCATGTCTTTGACGATGGAGTATATTTCACGGAGATTTTTTTCATAATCCTCCGGGGAAACCTGGTATGTTTTGGAGATTGCATCTCTCTTTATATCATGCAGGCCGCAGTTGAGAAGAACATAGTCGGGTTTGTAAATATTTTTTTCTTTAACGGCACGGAGGTATTTCAGCACCATGGAGCTGTCTCCGCCGTTTGTTCCGTCAGTCCCGTCAACGATATCCGTGAATTTGTGTTTTCCTCCCTTCCTGTCATACTCCCACATATCTTTCAGCATTCCTTCCAGATGGCGTCCGTAGTAACATGATATGCTGTCGCCTATGACAAACACCGATTTCTTGTTCAATGTTGCCTCCTTTTTTTCTTCGGTTCCGTTTAGTTTTTCAAGTTCCATATCGTCAAACCACAGCGTTCCTTCTCCGCCTCCGGCAGACAGCGTCAGACAGAGACGGACAGCGCCGGTAGGAACTACTGTCGTAACGGATGTTTTGTTCCAATCCCGGGTGCCCGGTAAAACTTCCGAACGTTCCGCCTGCTTCGGAGTTACTGACGTATTTCTTTCGTCCCTGAAAGAAATGTCAATCTTAGGGCGTATCTTCTCTCCTTCCGCCTTCACCCATACTGTAAACGTATACTTTTCTCCCGTGGCCACTCTCGGCAAACGTGAACCGTTGGGAGCGAAGCGGTGTGTGGTCCAATAAGGCCCTTCTACTAATGTAGCTGGTTGGATAACCCTGAGAGAGTATGTTCCGCTGCGAGTTACATCATAATCTTTGGCAAGGGATTCTTTTTCAGGGGAGACGTAGTTGCCCCAGTGATAGGGCTCCCAGTAGCCCAGTTTTTCAATGGACGGGTTGGAAGGCCTTTGCGTTTCCATTATCGCAACGGTTGTATGTGAAATCGCTGCAGGCACGGTAAATTGCTCCCATGACGACCATTGCCCGTATTGTCCTGTCAGGACGTTTTTCGGCCTGACCCGCCATCCATAGGATTTTCCCGGGGACAGAAGTACATCCGGCTGATACAGATTGGCGGGAACATCCTTTTTGCTGAAAACTTCCTTCTTTGAGGAACTTTCCATGCATTCAACGTCGTAGGCGGCAAGCGAACCCGCATTGTCCCTCCACCTTAAGACGGGGCGGAGCGATGCCGGCTTAATCTCGCGGCTCGGTGAAACAGGTTTAGGGGATGACGGTGAAAAAATCCCGGATTTGCATAGATAGAGAACCTTTACGCTGTAAGGTGCTGCATAAACGGATATTTCGGCGGGGTTTTTAATAACCTTCTTGCTCCAGTAATCAACGGCTGTCATATCCGCAGGTACCTGGATGTTTCTGACAACAATCGTTTTTCCCTTCTCCTCCTCGTTGAAAACGAAAATCAGCCTCTCCCCGCCGCAGGTAAGAACCGACACCTCGGGCAGGAGAGTGCCTGATTCAGATACCGCCAGGCTGTCCTCTCTCCTGAAAGAAAGGAAGAACTTTTCAAAATCCTCTGCTACGGCGGCTGCGCGCGATGCCGCCATACATACGCGCCCGTCCAGCATGTCAAAAAAAACCATGTATGCACCCATGTCCGTCAGGCGCCTGAAGATATTTGTTTCGGCGGCTTCAAACTGGTAATCTTTGCCCGACACGAATTCTCCGCCATACATCCTCTTTTCCATCCCAACGGCTTTGCGCGTGCGCTCGTAATCGCCCCTTCCATATCCGCATCCGGCAACATCAACGTATTTTCCGAAGTATCTCCAGTCTACCCCGTAATGTTCAGTATTATCTCTCTGGTATCCGCTGTAACTGCTGAAGATGCAGTCAGGGTTTGCTTTCTTTATTGCGCCGCGGTACAGACTGAGAATTTCGCCGTTCTGCCAGCACCGGAAGTCTATCCATTCTTCACGGTAGTCCTTCAGTATTTTTTCAGGCGTCAGCGCAACATTCTCAGGGATCTTTTTTTCACTGCGGAACATCTCTATGTTTCTTTCCGAGTAGCCCGGAGCAGAAGGGTCAAGGATTCCGAACTCATAATCAATCGTCAGGTCGTCATAAACCTTCGCCATTTTTGCAAACAGGGTAGATGCTTCCTTTATGAAGGATGATATCCCGTACATCAGTCCGGGAAGGGCGACTGCGTTTACGGTCTTCCCGGAGATTGTTTTCTCGGCTTCTTCGGGATGAGAGGCGAGGTATTCCGCCGCTCCCGGGAAACCGGTTGTTGCGCTCAGTATGGGCAGCATTTTCTCTAACTTAAAACCGTATTCTTTAAAAAGTCTGCGGTAATTAGGGGTGTTTATCGACAGAGCCGTATGCATCGTGTTGAATCCGGAATCCCGCCATTTGGCCAGCAGTATGTGTTGTTCGGCTTCGCTCAACTGGGAGAGTTCAAAATGCGGCCACCATGCCCATAGAATGGTAAGTATCTCCGAAGGCTTTTTCCCGAGCAGGGGAGGCAGTATTCTGACAGGCAGGCTCTGCTCTTCTTCTTCAAAAAACGGCTGTTGTATGGATGCCTGGTAGTATATGAAGTCGTTCCCATTTGCGTGCCCGGCTCCAACAACTTTAAACATAAGGGGAACAGGCAGTATGTCCCACTCGGGGTCATCCGCCAGCGATACGGCGTTTCTATCAAAAATGAAATTATACCGGCGGTATTTCTGTGCTTCCCTGACAGTCTCCTCTTCGGAAAAGGATATGGGGCTGATACAGTTTCTCTGATATCCGGGGTTTATCAGAGAAAGATAGTGCGGTACCTCCATGGTGAAGCTGACCCGGGATAATTCATTCTCCTTCAGAGAGCTTTTCAGGGTGAGGGTGACTTTTTCCGCTGTTTCCTCCGCGGCGTACAGGCCGGTAAGAGGCAGAAGCGAAGAAGAATTGGGTTGTAAATGGGATAATCGGCTGGAAACAGGCAACACCTCGGCTTTTGTCATGAAACGCAGGCGGGGAGAGGCATACAGGGTGGTTCCCCCGGCCATGATGGAATATCTTATTTCGGGAGAGACTTCTTTTGCCGCCTTGCTGATATCTCCCGATACGGATATGGTTTCTCTTGCGCCCGCCGCCACGGTTTTTGCGAAATTTTCCGTCATTTCAGTGCCGTCGGGGTATTTGATTGTCAAAGGGAATTCCGCGTTGATATTAACGCCGGTGTTGTTGAAAAACTGAATCTCGGTTTTGGCGATGCCTGACGATGAAAACGACAAGGAAGACTGGGTTATTCCCGTGGTTTCTTTGACAAACATCAGGTAGCCGAAACTTTCAGGGCTGTGAAATCCGGTAACAGGAACAGGCGCCCAACTGCTGTATTCCTGGACAGGCTGGCGCGAACGCGCAAGGTTCACCCTCCATATCCGGCCTTCGGCAGGCGCTGAGACTCCCAGCGCTGAAAAAGGGATACTAAGCTCAATTGTCCATTTATACTTGCCCTCATGATAAACTTTTGCCGCGGCTTTAACAGGCGCATTCCATCCTGAAGGGTTTTCTTTCCCGATTGCATCATATACGGTGCCCAGGCTGTTTGCCGCAATATGATAATACTGGTTGCTTTCCTCCGGTTGAAGGAAAACTTCCACTATGTCTTCAAAAAAAATGCGGGAATCGCGTATCTTTGATTCCGCCTTGAATCTCTCCATCTGATTGAGTTTCGGGTCAAGGTACGGCTCCTCGCAGGAGAAGGCGATATAGAAACTTTCGTTGTTGTATGTCACTATTGAGTGCGTTGAGGCGGCGGCAGGCCCTTTCTCTCCCATGAGCTGAAAGCTTGAGCATTCAATGCTGTTTTCCCAGCATGCGTCGTTCAGGTTCCCGTCAATAACCGGCGGACTGGCAGCGGCCGGCGCACAAAAAAAAGGTATCGCGGACGTATTTCCGGATACAGGAGCTTTCTCCGGAGTGAAGAATGCATCGTCAAGGTACACCGTGCCCGCGTCTTTCAGCTGAAAATCTATCCGTATGTGGGCCGTATTTTCCGGGACGTCAACGTCTAGAGAAAAAGACTGCCAGCTTTCCGTCTCCTTGAGGTTGAATCTTTGTCTTGTCGGCGAGGGACTTGCAACCGGTTTCCAATCCGAATCGGTAAATCCGACAGAGATTTCAAATACAGAGTTGGCCTCCTTTCCTTCAAGCCGCACGTTGATACCTGCGGTATATTTCCCCGACGCCGGTACAGCGATCGGCCTTGGCGTATTGCACCATACCCCCACGTGCCCTTTTTTCCTGACGGTAATCTTGAGTGCTGCAGAGTTATTCTTTCCGGCATCCGGAACCCATAACTCTTCGGTGTCCGGTTTTTCCCCGCCGGGCGCCCATGACCAATTTCCCCATCCAAACGGTTTTCCGTCCTTCACCTCTTCAAAACCGGAATTGACGGCATAGTTTTTGGTTTCGGCCGATACTGTAAAACAGGAAGAGGCAGTAAAGAGAGTTGCAAGAAGAACAGAGACAAAAAACACTCTTTTTCCCAACATTGATGAGCTCCTTTTAATAATAATCATATTCCATGGTTATTCTTTTAATCTTTTTCCGCCCGCAAAAACGGGATGATGATGTAATCGCCCCTTTTTGCGAGGTGCGGATTGACGCGTATCCCCCCCGTCCACTCCCGCGCCATATAATAAAGTTTTATGTCAAAGGTCTGTTTCTTCCCGGCCCCCAGCATTTTTTTCAGGTTATATGCACGGTATCCGGCAGTTCCTACTTCCGAAGTCTCTATCGGTATTGTCCGTCCCGTCTCTTTGTGTATTGCCTTTACAAATACAGTTGCGGGAGAACCGGTTTTTATAACGTCCCACGAAAGATAAGGGAAACTGTCCAGTTCTATCGTTACGTTGCGTACAATAATATGCGCCCAGTTATTCTCCGCGTTAACCCATGTGCCCCGGGCGTTGCGCATGACCAGTATGCCTCCGGGTACTTCGGCCAGCGCGTAATAGCAGGAATTTTTCTGGGTGGTGCCGTCCATATAGTCTTCAAGGTCCCATTTGCAGCATGACGGCGCAAGTTCCATATATTCTTCGCGTCCCGTCTTCTGCCTGTGGCCTTGGAAAGAAAGTTGTCCGGTTTTTTCCGCCGTCTTCCGTTTTGCCGCCCAGTCTTTTTTTGCGTGTGCGAGCGCGGCGCGCGACTCCGCTGGAGAAAAACCGTCTGTTACGTTCGGAGTGTTCAATTTAGGCCTTTTAAAAACAGATGGAATATTATTTGAAAACTCGCCGAAATTTGCCTCGAAGCGAAAGCTCAGCATGCCGGGCTTTGCTATGAAATAACTTTCAGGGGAAATTTGTTCAGATACCATTACCGGCGGCACTCCCGTAAGCGTACAGCCGTGGATATCTATCAGGTTGGGGATTTCCTCGCAGTATACCGCGCACCGGCGTTTGGCATTGCCGAGCGCGCATACGGCGCATCCGTCAAGGATAATATACGGCTCGCGGGAACCGCAGATCTGCGGAACGTGCCTGGCGAAATTCACTACCGGAGTGAATCCGGCTTCCTCTCCACCAAACCGCACGCTTCGGCAGGCCAGCGCTCCGTGGTTGTCTATCCAGCGCTGGTCGCGGCCGTTTACCATCGGCACACAGCACAGGTTGCTCACCGTCATCTCGCCGTTTGCGCTGTTGACAAGCATCGCTCCGTCTCCGCTGCAGCCGCCGGTCAGCCATCCTTCCCGGA
Source organism: Candidatus Omnitrophota bacterium (assembly GCA_016928555.1). Classification (GTDB taxonomy): domain Bacteria; phylum Ratteibacteria; class UBA8468; order B48-G9; family JAFGKM01; genus JAFGKM01. The sequence goes on from JAFGKM010000015.1 coordinate 45,653, forward strand.
TGTGGTTAAAGTCCGCCGAGGTTACCACTCCCTGTTCGCATCCAACTATCTGGCACCTTAGAACCATAAGCATGGTTGAATAGCTGTGGTCGCGCACATGGATAGCCGTCGCCGCACTTTCGTAAAACTTGCAGTCCTCTATGAGCAGAAGGCCGTTGTCCTCATTGTTATTGCCGATATTCAGGTGTGTGCGTCCGCCGTGGAACGACAGGCACCGGAATGTCTGGCGGATGGAATTATCGCCGTAAATTATATCCTGCTTTTTATTTTTCTGCTCTATCCACGGGTGTCCCTCTCCCCGCAGGGCAAGGGTTTTGCGCGTCAGCAGATGTGCGGTGATTGTATAGTGCCCGTGCGGGAAAAACACTTCTGGTCCGGTGGAGTGGCAGTGGTATCCAGCCCTTGAAGGTATGCCGTTCGGGTAGGAAATCTTCTCGGTATCCTGCCGCGTCATTACTGCTTCGGAAGCGGCATCAAGAGCGGCCTGGATAGCGAGTGTGTCGTCGCTCCGGCCGTCACCTTTAGCCCCGAAATACCGCACGTTCAGACTGCCCGTATACGTCATTGATTTTTTATTTTTCATGTTTTCCCCAGCGGAAAAAGGCTTTTTGCGTCAGTGTATACGGCCGTTGCCATAGCCGACAGCCCGTCGGTGGAGTAATACTTCGGCAGGAAGATATCTTTCTTCAGTGCATCGGGTTTAACGTGGCTGGCGATTGCCGTACCTGAAATTCCGTGTTTTTTGACGGCTTTGACAGATTTATTGATTTCTCCGTTCAGACTTGCATAACCGATGTTGACTGTTTTTGAAAGTCTGCTGTCTTTCAGAATCGGCTTGGCAAGGCGCATGACCATCAGCAAAAGAGGGTCTTTTGCATGCGAGGGCTTACCGTCCTTGAACCAGCTGCCTCCGAAGTTCTCCAGAGCCCAGTCAACAATCCCGTTTTTTATATGAGCGAGGACCTCCTCGCGCAGTTTTTTCTCTTCTTTCCCGAGATGAGAAAGAGATACCATTAAGCTTTCGCCGTTGTATGCGCGGTTGCCGAGTGAATTGCCGAAATAAGATTCATCATATCCTTTCCAGTTTGCCATCCATCTGGTACAGCCAACGGCCTGTTTCCTATACAGTTCGTTTCCTGTCATCTTATACAGCGGCCAGAGAAAGAGGTTGGACTGTGCGGTTGCGCAGTGATACGTTTTCTTGTTCATCTTTTCAAAGTCATAGAATCCAAGGGAGAAACTTCCGTCGGGCATTGACCATTCTTTTATGATATACCCGGCAAATCGGTTGACCGAGTCAAGGATCTTTGCGCGCAGAGAGTCTCCCCTTTCAAGCAGAGAGGCCGTATCAAGAAGCGTAACCGCAATAGTTCCGCAGTCTGCCACGAACCAGCTTTGGGTTATGCCTCGCCTGGTGCGGAACCCGTACCCCATGTTATAACGGTCGGGATGTCCGTGTGTCCCCTGCATGTTCAACGTCATAACGGCCCATTCCTTTGCCGCCGGGAGGTACTGCCGTTTCGGCTTTATCCTGTGTACAGCAAGCATCGCCCTTACCGCATGCGCCTGCTGGAATGCCTGCGAGCACCACTCTTCGCGCAAACTCCATAAAGCCCCGTTGTCTCTCAAAGTGGCTGCAATTTCATCTGCCTGCTTCTCTGCTATACTCATCCTGTCTTCTCCTTTTTCGCCCTGCGCGGTACGAGGTTCTGGTTTCTGTTTATTTTTTTGATATGTATTTAAATGGCGAGAAATAACTGTATAAGTTTTTTCAATTAACGCAGAAGTCTGGCTTCTCCCCACCAGGCATATGCGGATATCTTTCCAGCAGGGTCTTCTATGACAAGTTTCAATTCTTTTGCACTGGAGATGTTCACTACAACCGGCAGTACCGGCTGGCCGATACTGTAAACAGCGCTTTTGAATTTCTCCTTTCCATCAACGAAGACCTTGAAGATAACCGCCTCTTCCGGTCGGGGAGCGCCCAGCCCTGCAGCAGATGCGAATGTTTTGTATCCCTGCGGAATAGAGTATGTTATCTCCGAGGGCGCCTCCGCGTACAGCGAGTTTCCGTAAGATCTGCCGTCACCGTCAATGCTTGTCATCAGGATGACCGAACCGTTAAGATTGCCCCATATTGCACCCGGAGGCATCCATCCGATGACAGGTGGTTTTGCCGGTTCCATTTCCGACAGGTACAGTATATCCTGCTGCAAGGCGCTCTTCACGGACGGAGGATATTGTACCTCCCATGGCGGAATTGCCGATACTCTTTTCTGTTCAACCTGCTCTTTCTGTTCTCCCATGACCTTCATTTCAACAACCATTGCTCCCTTTGACAGGGATTCGTACGTTACCGTCAATCGCACGTAGCGGGCGGGATGGGGTTCAAACCAGCGCTCCAGCGGCCAGCCAACACTGTGTTTCATGCTCTTGCGTTCGTCGAAGACCGTCTCCCATGCCGTCCCGTCTAAAGATGTTTCCACGTAGAACTGGACATATCTCGGCGTTGTGTATTTTGCCAGCAGTTCGCGGTTTGTCGTATGAGTGAACAAAACCTCCACGTGGCTGATAATCCGTTTCTCCTGCAGGTCAACGGTCGCGCTCTGGGGCAGTGCGTGCTCGCGCCCCCTAACTATTTCAGATGACCACCACCCGTTGCTGCGTTCCGTCTTCCCGTCAACGAGATGCTTCCCTTCGTGCCCCTTCACTTCGGATGTGGTTGTTACAGGGCGGTTCAGCGCATAGTTCACATAGCATTCAACGGGCTTAAGGACAATCTTCTCCGGCTGAAGTTCAATAACCTTCATCTCCCCGGAAGCGATATGCGTATCTATCACAGCATGACTATTTTCCATTGTATATGGAACATCCTTGTTTTCAAACCATTCCAGTGCGTCCGCCACAGGGAATTTACAGACCAGCCGTACGGGGATTTTTGCGGGAGGCGAGATTGCATCCACGGCCGCAGTGCCGTATTTTACAATTTCAACAGGGTCTCTGTCATATGAATAGTTTATCAGCGTAACCAGCCACCCGTTTCCCTTTTTTGAAACGGTATATTTAAGCGAACTCCGTGATTTTTCGGGTATAATAACGTCAACAGGCAGAAGCCCTGCGGTGAGGTGTCCCATGAAATCCCCTGTAAAGTTCAGCAGTTGTTTGCTTGACCAGTTTCTTCCGGGCATCTTCTTCCCCTCTTTTGCAATCATGTACTCTGCGCCGATGACAAAGACCATGCCTTTGCCGTATTTATTACGGCTGACGACTGCCCGGTCTTTCGCGGTCACAACGGCATCCGCTCCCTTGCGCAGTTTCATCGCACGGCAGGTGAAAAGAGGCTCCCCGGTCTTCTTGCCGCATACGGTGCAGACGGTTTCATCCGCATCAAATGTTATGGGGAGCAAATCTACTCCGAGGAAATCCGCAGAAAAATGGTTTTCGGCATCAAGGGCATTAACTACCAGCACACCTCCGTTGCTGACATACTTTTCAAGTTTGCCGGCAAGGTCCTGGTTGATATTCAGGCCTCCGAGCGCAAATAAAATCCTGTAGTTTTCAAGGGCTTTCGGATCTACCCCCTTCCCTGGGACGTTGGGCTTAATCTGGTCAAATATGTCGCCGAACGGAGTGGTGCAGAAATAACTGTACATGGGACCTTCCGGCGTTTCCGGGAAAAGCAGGTTGTATATCCCGAGGTTCATGTGGTCGCAGTCCTCAAACGGCAGATAGGTTCCATAGGTGGTTCCCATGAAGCCGCTGGGAGCGGTACGTTCCCAGTCATGCATAAGGGCAACGGGAGCATAGGTTATCCCCCGCTCCGGATGGCGCTGTACGAAATCAACAAATTCTGTGAAAAGATGCCCCAGCGGAGACCGCTCGCAATGGCCGTCTTTTTCAACATCCAGCATCAATGAGCCCGGGAACGCTTCGTTGAGCTGGTAGTCAACCCCGGAAAGGTAAGGTTCATAAAGAAATATGCGTCCGTGGGAATGAGGATATCCCTGCTGTTCCATGAAACGGGAATGCTGGAAATGGGAAGAAAAAAGACTCATGGGTTCGTGCGCCTGATAAACTGCCAGGAACTTATTGCCCCCGAACTGGCGCATGGCGCCGCGGCAGCGGGCAAATGCAAGGGGATTCTGCGACTTGGTTCCTACCGCCCGGTTGCCTTGGAGCGATGCGAGGTAGTAAAAACCCAGTTCACCCATGGCCCACGGCATGGCGTTTTCAACGCCTATCTCACTGAAAATTACGTCCTGCTGTATCTTTGAAAGCTTGTAATATTCGGAATATGTCCACTTGTGGTTCTTTTCCCTGAAGAAGGGCAGTTCTTTCTCCAGTAAAGGCATGGCATTTTTTCTTGTGTATTCAATGCGGTAGGGGTCATTAAGCCATGTTGTCTTCTCTCCCCTGACAGCCGGAAGAAGGAAATCAAAACGGTAGTTATATTCCGTGTGTCCATCCCCGAGCCAGAGCTCTCCGGCGGCTTTTTTTGCCTCCTCGGTAACTGGCCTTGCATTTTCCCGGGCCGCATGGCCTTCATTGGTTATAAAAGGCCAGCGGTTTTTGAGGAAAAGGTCTATGAGGCGCTGCTGGTCGGCGGTTTTCTGCAGGGACGGGTCGAAGACGGAAATGGAAAATCCGCCGGGGAGCAGAATTCTTTCGAGGCCGAGCGATTGCATGTTTTTATAGGTGTCGCCGGAATAAGCCCATGATGCCTGCGATGCAATATAAAAATCTTGTTCTCCTATTTTCCTCTGGCGGCAGTACTCGTTCATCTGCCAGTGGGACGGCGGCTCAATTAGAGGAGCAGGCATACCGTTTGTCTCCACTCCTTCCCCGGAGCAGGTAAACTCCGGAGAGAGAAAGGCAAAAGCCGCTAACAGCAAAAACATCTTTTTCACAATGTTTTTTCTCATTTTTCCGTTCCTCCTGTTCCAAAAAACGGTCAGCCGGCCGGATGGCAGAATCTTCCGGAAACAAATCAGGGCAAAAGCATGGCATCCACCTTAAGGTCTTTGGCGAATTGCGTATATTTTTCAAGAAGAGCAAGGAATTTTTTTTCTATTACATACTGTATTTCGGGGGAGGGCTCAGGTGTCAAGTTAGTCAGAAGCTCGTTAAAACGGGAATAAAGTTCCTTTGAAGTTTCCCCGTATTTGTCTCCCAACTCCTTGTGGCCGCTCAGGAGTTTTTCATTTTCCGCTCTTTCCTTTTCCATCGCCGACGTCTTCATAAGTTCTGCAAGGGAGCGGCCGTCATACTCCCGCATGGAAATACCGTCCACCCACATGGCGTCAGTATTGGGTCTGACCGTAGCCAGAACAAATCTGGCTGATTCAACGTCAGGGCTTTTGGGTTCATAGATGGCTTGAAAAAACTGCCATTCATTACTTAGAAGGACGGGTTTTTCAGGCTTCACGGGTAAATATCCAAGATATTTCTTGCCTTCATCTCTATACTCGTAAAAGGAGACTTGAAACGGCTTGCCGGGGAAATCTCCCTTAACCCAGAGGCGGACGAGGTATTTTTTGCCGGGCTTAATCTCAAAACCGGAGGTAGAATACACATTTGCAAAACGTCTGTTTTCCTCCCTTTCCGGGTCTTCGCGGTACTGCATCATGAGACACTGCTTGCCGGAGCGGCAGATATCAGGGTCTTTGACCAGTTCCGCATACCCGCAATGCGTCCAGTCCATGAACCATCCTTCAGGCATGACAAGCCCCGCCGCTTTATGCGGGGCGCTTATTGTATAAACTTTTTCCTCTTCGAAATCCCCGTTCCGGATAAGCTCCTTCAAAAAGGCTTCTTCACTGGCGAACACAGAAGATATCATGGCCGCTAAAATGAAAAAACCCATCCTTGTTTTCATAACCCTCCCTCCCATAACAAAAAAAAAGGTGCACTGGGCAATTATTTCGGGCAGTATTGATTAACTGCATTGCTCTCAAAACAGCATCCCATCAATAGTTGTAGTAAACGCTTATATCATAGTTAGTGAGCGTGAAGCATGCCGGAGGCCGCGGCGTAAAACTGTACCATTGCACATGTCCGTCAACAAATAGTATGTTGGATCCTCCGTTGTGCCAGTTTGCCATAACCTGGAAGCGGTCGCTCACGTTTCCGTAGAACTGCGTGTTGCCGTTATTTCCGGTCACCGGATTTGACGCAGTGCTGGCCGATTCCCAGAAAATGGCTACCTTTGAGGGTCTTCTCACCTCCGACATTTTTCTTGTCTTGTGAGGATTTGAACCGCCCTTGAGCCGTGCATTCATGCAATAGGTTACCGCTTTTTCCGGAGTCCAGTTCCATCCTTTTCTCCAGTCGGAGAGGCATCTGTAGACCCCCGGGTTTTTATAATAAGCGCCCGCCATGCTTCCGTATTCAATGCTTCCGTTCGGGTATCCTCTGCCGACATAAGCGGAAAGCTTCAAATCCCATGCGAAGTAGGTGTGCCAGCACCATCCGCTTGAGGGCTCTGCCGGAAACCATCCGTCCCAATCGTTGCCGTACATTTCCACCGCCAGAGCTATCTGTTTGAGGTTGTTCAGGCAGTGTGCCGCCCGTGCTTTCTCTCTCGCATTGGACAGGGCAGGCAGAAGCATCGCCGCCAGTATTGCAATGATGGCAACAACCACAAGAAGCTCTATCAGGGTGAACCCTTTTTTCTTTTCCATCTTTTTTCCCTCCTGTTTTTATGGATTGCTATAAACTAAATTGAACACTCACAACTGTTTTTCTGACCATCACCTCCTTTTCGTGCTTTCCCTCTCTACAAGTTTTACCGGTACGGTCAAATGCATTGGTTTAAATATGCCGGTATTTATTATTTGCTCCATCTGTCCCATCATTTTTTTCGCAAGGAGGGGGATATTGAAGTCAATGCTTGAAATGGACGGCGTTGTGTACAGGCATACCTCGGTATTGTCGCATCCCATTATCGCCATATCCTCCGGAACCTTAATGCCTGTTTTCAATGCTTCCCTGAGGAGGGCAATTGCAAGCAAATCGCATGAAGCAAAAACGCCGTCCGGCTTCTTTTTCAGTTTCAAAAGCTGATGTGCCATGCCGGAGCCGTCTGAAAACATGTTTTTATACTTCGCGCGTCTTTTTATTATCAGGGGAGCTTCTCCCCCTTTCTGCCTGATATATTCCGAAAACCCCCTGCATCTGGGCATGCCGCCATGCTCGCCGAGAAACGCAAGTCTTTTGCATCCCGCCTCCAGAAGGTGCTTTGCCGCCATCCTTCCCGCCCGTTCTTCGTCAAAATGGATGGTTGGCACGTCCGGTATCGGTTCGTGGTAGGCAAGTATTTTCAGCCGGTAGGGGGCATTGCTGAATTTCCGGTATCTGTCCCTGCTTCCGTCGGTTGCGGCTATAGCTATGAGCCCGTCAACCCTGCCGTCTCTGACCATGTTCAGGTAATGCTCCTCAAGTTTTCCTTTGGCGCTGGTAAGATAAGGTGTAATCTCAAAGCCTTTTTTGTGCGCTTCTCTCTGCAGCCAGTTGAGCATCTCGGTAAATGGGTGGTTAATTTCATGAAGGATGACGCCGATATTGTCGCTCTTTCCCGTAAAAAGCTCCTTGGCGCTTTTCGGGGCGACATACCCGAGTTCGCTGGCTATATTGAGTATCTCCTCTTTCCTTTTCTCGCTGACGTATATCCCCCTGCCGTACCGGTTGTTTAAAACCGTGTATACTACCGGTTTGGAAACCCCTGCCTTCTCTGCTATGGTTTTTAAACTTACCCTTTCGTTATTCATTTGCTGTTTTTATCGGCAGAACTTGAAATGTCGTTATGCCGGTTAATTATATCCGGAAATATTATACTATATAATATTTTTTCTGTCAAATTTTTATTTTATCAAAAAAACCTCTAAATCTGAAGGCATGATGTTTGAGTAGCTCAGAAATGTGCGCTAAAATGGTGGGAAGGATTGATTCTTGTTTTAAGGGAACGGGCAGGGGAGGATAAAAATGGGAAGATATTGTGAGCGTTTCTCAATAATACTTGCATGTTTGACGGTAATCTTTTTGTTTTGCCGGCATGTATATGCTGAGACGTTTCCCATGTTAAAGCCGGTTTTGACGCCTGCGGCGGATTTCACTCTGAACGATTACTGCCTGCAAAGGAAGATTGGAAGCAGGGATTTTTATACGGCGGCTCAGGGCGCTTACCTGTGGTATACGCAGGGGGGGAGGGATGGATTGAGACAGGCGGGGTTTGAAGGTCTCTTCATACCCGGACACGCCAACCTTCCAAACAGGTTGGACAGTTTTGCTCCCCTGGTGAAGGCAGCCCTCAGTCCGCTGATGCAGGACCTTGTGGAGATGTACCTTGAAAACAGGTATCCAATCCACTCCATTGAATACATGGTTATGCAGGGAAATCCGGGACCGTCGCCTGAGGCATTGAAAGTTATAGACAACCTATGGATAGGAGACGGCCAGCCGGAAGAGCTTATATACCGCCTTGAGCCAGTTTTTCATTATTTCAATACGGGGGAGAAATGGAAGGGGTCTTCAAGTCATCTCTGGAAGGACGAAGCGGCGATAGATTTTTTCAAAAACCGGTTTGAACCGCGGGTGAAGGAGGAACTCCCTTTTTACAAAGACACCGGCCACCAGTGGAGCAGGAAAGAACTGAGAAGGCTCTGCGACATCTACATAGAAGAATGGGCAAAACCGATTAAGAGGCTTATCGCCTGGGGTATGTTCTTGAGCCCTTACTATATAGCATCCATGGAAGAAAATATTACTGTGGGTGAGAAAGGGGCGGATGCATATGCCAATGCGCAAGCGAGGGGAATTATGCGCCAGTCCGGCGGCAATAAGTTTTTTCTTGTTTGGCGGGGTCATGAACCCACTGAAAGGTACGGGTATTATTCAAATGCCTGGTATACGACCCGCGGCGATGACTGGGGATATCCTTTGCCGCACATATGGTATTACATTTTCCGGCCTTTCCTTATAGGTGCCAGCTACTATGTTAACGAAGGGTTTCCCGGGAGTCTCTATCACGATATGGAAGGCGACGGAAACCTTAAACTGACCGCGACAGGCTATATCTTCAGGGATATGCTTGATTTTGTGGGCCGCCATCCTGAAAGGGGAGTGCCTTATGCTCCTGTTGCGCTTTTACAGGATTATAACAGGGTATCGCCGTTGGGTCTTTTCATGGGGTATAAACTGCCAGAGCGTGACGATGCAGACCATATGAATTATGGAATACTCAACAACCTTCTTTTTCCCGAGCATCGTCATACAAGGTACACAGGGGGTTATTCCCGTACAGCGCCTTACGGAGAAATCTTTGACTTGCTTTCGCCGAATCTGCACGGCATAGGGGAGAACGTGGATGAGAAGGCTCTGGAAAACTACAGGGTTCTCTTTGCCATGGGAGGGCTTGAAATAGACGATGCCTTTGCAAAAAAACTGGAGGGATACGTGCACAGCGGCGGTTCACTGGTGGTCAACGCCGCTGACGCGGGCGGGTTTTCCGCCGATTTTATGGGTGCGGAGATATATCCGGAAATTTTCGAATCTTGTGAGAGCGTATGCGCGTTGTGCGGTAAAAAATTTGAAGAGCAAAAATTTTCGGTTGTTGCTATAAAACCGCACCAGAACGCAGAAGTGCTTGTGTACGGAAGCAATAACCGCCCTTTGGTAATAAAAAGTGCGTATGGCAGGGGTTCTGTCATACTGGTGGCTGCCCGTTACATGGTGCAGGACGAAACGGTTGATACAAGAGAGGGAAGGATTGGCAGACTGTGGCAAAAGAAACCGCTTTTGAATTTCGTCCCGCACTTTTTTGACCACCTGTGTGCAGGTATCACCCCCGTGGAAATTCTGCGCCGCGAAGAGGACAGGGAAGACCTTTCATGGATAATCAACCGCAAGGGAAAAGGATGGCAGGTGGTGATGTTCAACTATTCCCTGGAAAAGGAAATGTCTGTTAAACCCGGGGGCACGGCAAAGGTGACGGCGGAATATCTGTATAAAAAACTTCCCTTCCAGATAGTGGCAAATGTACCGATTGCGGACGTGATGGAACTTTACGGAGACAGGGATGTCAAGTGGGAAACGGCAAACAGCTCTGCGGTAATAAGTGAAGGCATACGCGGCGGAGAAATACTTGTCTACGAACTTCAGCCTGAACCGATTCAGATAAAGCCCCGCAGCAGATATGTGAACCATGCTTTGAAGATGCCGGCAGAGGTATCCTCGTCCATGGATAAATATCCGGCCGGCAACGCCGTTGACGGAGATGCCGGAAATTACTGGTGGTCGGGCACAGACGGGCAGGGGCGTACCTTTCCAATGCCTCAATGGTTGCGGGTGGACCTGGGCGGGGTGAAAACCATAGACCATATACGGACGGTATTTCATTCATGGAAGACCGAAACTCTTGATACGCGCCTGCAGGTATACAAGTACATCGTTGAGGCATCGGCTGACGGTGAAAACTGGGTTAAGGTGATAGACGAGAGCAAAAACGAAGCGCCTGCCAGAGCAGAAGGGGTTGAACGATGGTTTGACCCGGTGGAAGCCAGGTATGTCAGGGTAACCGTTATGCGCAACAGCGCTCTCGGGGGCGTGCGTCTTGTGGAGTTTGAGGTTAAGGGAAAAGAAAAAGAGGAGTATCTCCCTGACAGGAAGCCGTGTATCTCTTCATGAAAGCCGTCCTTCCGGTTTTCGGTAAGATCCCCGAACTTATTTAATAAGCGCCTTCTTGGCCTTTTTATAAACGGCATCCAGCTCTTTAAGTATTTCCGCGGGGTAAGATGCCGGCCGGTAACCTGCAACCGTTTCCCTGTAAGTTGCATGGCAGGCGTCAAGCATCTCCTGTTCCGACGGGGTCTTTGAAGAATATGAAAAGAGGCGCGGGAACCATGCCTCTTTCCGGTAATTTGCAATGGTATGCTCGGCGGCAAGAAAATTCCCCCCTTCCTCCAGTATATTCTTTGATATTCGCCCTGTGATATCCTCGTCCGACACCGCAGGGATTGTCCACATATTCTCCAGTCCCCCGGTTATCTCCATATCCAGAAGGTACTGTTCCGGGCTTACCATGCTTCCGTTGTCAAGGTTGCCGTTGCCGGAAAATCCGAACATGTGCCCGTCAGCCAGTTCCGAGTAGCCCACGGCTTTAAGGAAGCGTTCAAACACGGCCTGCAGTCCCGGCCGTTTTGCGCTTATGTAAGAACGTCCTCCCACGCCGGTTCCTCCTCCGAATGCATATTCCATCAGTTGAAAGACTCCGGCATCAACCTTGATTGTCTGGGGAGAGGAAGAGGCGGGGTTGCCGCTGCGCATATCTACCTGCACGCTCGCTATGTAGCCCAGGAGCGGCGCCTCCGGGTCGATGATAAAAGAGAGGATCAGCCCGCCGACTATCTCTGCGGTTGCCAGGATGACCGTACCCTGTATGTCAACCGGGGCGCTTCCTCCGAGGGCAGGCATGGATGTAATCATGGACCTGCTGTGGTATTTGCTCCTTTGAATCATTGTCTCCGCGGTCCGTCTTTCCAGCCGCAGGGGAGGGTTTATACAGTTGCAGCAGCCTACAAAGACTCCGGGTTTATGTCCCAAAACAACCCCCATCTCGGCAAGGAAAGGTACGGATTCAGGCACGGTGGCGTCAGTTGCGCCTATTTTTTTGTCTGATAAGCGCGCCATAAGCATTATCGCATCCAGCTGTTCAATAGGGGCCGGTATATTCGAACGGGAGAGCGGTATGGTGATGCTTGCCACCCGCTTGTCCCCCTGGGCGAATTTAA
>JAFGKM010000091.1 GCA_016928555.1 Candidatus Omnitrophota bacterium
GCTTCGCTGATGACATGCTCAATCCTGCAGGCGTCTTTTTTTGCGGCATTGCTCTCCGGAGAATTAACGCAAACGCATTAATTTCATAACCCTCACCCGTATACTCTCCCTTCAATGAAGAGGGCACCTTAGTGCACTTTTAATCTTGAAATGACAACCTGCTTTAAAAAATTTGACAAAAATATTTTAGTGTGATACAATTGTATCAAAAATGGATACAGCAATATTTATAAAGAAAAAAAAGCAGCTCCCGGCAGGCAGAACAAAGGAAGTTTATGATAATCTCCGGGAGGATATCATAAAGATGTTTCCCGGCTCTGTAATTCCTTCCATCAAGCAACTTCAGAATTCCTATTCGGCGGGACAATCAACAGTAGTTAAAGCCATAAGCGCGCTTGAAGATGAAGGACTGCTTATAAGGAAGCCGCGCAAGGGGGTTTTTGTTGCGGGTAACATTCCTGAAACATCCCATCTGAAGATTCCAAGGCATTCATATCCGTCATGGATAAGCGTTCCTCACGATCATATAACATTTGCAGTTCCCGTAACATCCGAAATCTCTTTATGGAACAGCCTGGCAAGCGCTTTCAACAGCAGCCAGCCGCACGTTCCTGTGATAATGCACCAGATAACGGAAAAAGAAATATTTTTGCCCGCCGCTGAAAATGAGATGCCTGACATGGCTGTTTTTTCCCACCCTTTAGTTACAAATTATCCTTATTTTAATTCTCTGGACTGGTTGGATTTATCACCCTTTCTCAACACCGTGAATCAGAAGGATTATTACCCAAATGCCTTCATAAGAGATGGAGAAAACCGGGCGTGGGGCGCAAGCCCCTATCTGACGACCTCTATGATTGTTTTGAACAAAAAAGTGTTCAGAGAATGCGGAGAAGATATTCCCGGAGATTCATGGACATGGGAAGATTTGTTTGACGTCTCAGTGCGGCTGAAACAAAAAATGGCGCGTAAGGGTATTAGATGGGCTCTGGTTCTGATGGGATACATGAATTATTTCTTTCACAAAGGAGTTTCCTTCCGTGACGCTAAGACAGAACAATACATTGTGAATACGCCGGACATGAAAGAAGCGTTTGTTTTTCTTAAAAGGACGATTGTAGAAGAAAAAACAGTCCCTATGTGGTCGGAAATAAGGGGTAAACACAACTCTTTAGATATAGTTGAAAACGGATTGTCCGCAATGTTTGAAGAGTATTCTTATTACAAAGAACAGAAGAACAGAGGTTTTGAAATTGGAATAGCGCCCATTCCCGTTTCTGCAGGCGGCATAAGAACGGTAAGCATGTCTCCGATTTGTATAAGCAGTGCAAGTTTAAATATAGATGACTGCTGGGAGTTTTTGAAGTTCATTCTTTCCGAGGAAGGACAAAAGATTGTTGCTTCAAGTACAAACAGTCTGCCGGCGAGGAAATCCGTTATTCCAGAAGGGCTCTCTCCGGAAAGGTTGAGGGTACAACAGAGAGCTGCTGCCGAAGGCGAGATTATTTACAGAAGATGGCCGGACATCTTTGCTGTAAGAGGAATTATAGAATCAGCCTTTGAAAAATGGCTTCGTTTTGGAGGAAACCTTGATGAGTTGTTGAATGAAACGGAAATGGTATGCCGGTGGCAGATTGAGAAACAGCAGTACGTAGTTAACGGCAAGTGAAAGGAGGTGGTGCAGAAATCGCAGGGATATATGCATAAGGAGAGAATACAAAGAAGAAGGAGGGAACTATAATGGAAAGAAAATCCGGATTCACGCTGATAGAATTGCTGGTGGTGGTGGCGATAATAGCAATACTGGCTGCAATGCTTCTTCCTGCGCTGTCAAAGGCAAGGGAGAGAGCTAGGCAGGCTGTCTGCATGAATAACCTGAAACAGCTGGGGCTGGTCGTTCTTATGTATATGGAGGATTATCAAGGGTATCCATGGACCAGTCAGATGTATGTGGGGAGTACCGTATATGGATGGTATTCATGGTTGGGCTGGTATGCTCCGGCAGAGGTCCGTTCTTATGTTGGTGCTGAAGGCTATGGGACACGTTATGCAATAATGTACTGCCCATCTATGGGGAGAACTTATGGTGGAGTTGCCTGGTATGGGATGAACCATCTTGCTTATCCTTATACGCGTTACGGGCAAAAAGCATCCAGGTGTCAATGGTCGTCCAAACACGCACTCTTTATGGACACCCGTCCCAACTATGAAAGGGGAGCAACCAATGATGCGGCGAGTCTTTACCGCGCTTATCCTACAGGGAGTACAAATGAATATTGGAAGGCGGTTTCAGACTTCAGGCATACCGGAAGATGCAATGTCCTTTTTCTGGATGGCCACGTTGCTTCTCTTTCTGCCGGCAACATTCCAAACGACTATCCGAATGCACTGTGGAGAGCTTACTATACGTCTTTCTGGAATTCTTCGGCGAATCAATACGACAGCTATTATCCGGGACAGCTGTAAGAAAAAGGGGCGAAAGAAAGGGGGAGTGAATAGTGAGAGTATTAAAGATATGGATGTTAGCGTTGATTTTTTTCAACATCAGCGCAATAGGCAATGGTTCGGATGCAAAGAGGACGCAGGCAGTGGGGGCGAAGGTTCCTCCCGTGCTGGACGGGAAGCTGGATGACGGCTGCTGGCGCAATGCACAGTGGATAACCGGTTTTGTCCAGATATATTCGGGCGGTCCGGCGGAGCATCAGACCAGAGGGAAAATAATCTACGACAGCGAATACTTGTATATTGGAGTTGACGCCGACGAGCCGCGCATGGACCTTGTCAAAGAGGCGGCTGCGGCAAGCGAAGGCAGATTTGACTACGGCAGCGGCGAGACGATAGAGATTTTTTTAAGAAACGCCGGAACTCCCGACGATTTTCTGCAGGTGCTTGCAAATACAAACGGGACATTGCAGACATGTACGACCAGAGAAATGCAGCTGCGCAATCTCGGCATAGAGAATGCGGTTCACATCCGCGACAGCGGTTTTTCAATTGAGGTGAAGATACCGTTTTCAGCGATGCATCTGCGTACCGGATCAGGGAAGATATGGGGGTTTAATCTCTGCCGCGCGCGCATGATAATAAAAGACGAGAAAGACGATAATTTAAGATACAGCAGCTGGAGTCATACTAAAGGAGGATTCCGCCAGCCGGACAGGTTCGGGGAGATGGAGATTGCAGAGGATTTTTCGCAATACCTGTTGGAAATAGAACCTTCGTTGGAAGCCGGCCGCATTGAGCTCAAGATTGCTAACAAGACAGGCAGAAGAGTTTCACTGCGGATGGAAATCGATGCAAGAACTTCCGCAAAAACTTCCTTTCCTGTGGAACTTGTCTCAAACGGAACCTCTGCGGTTGACGTTCCCGTATCATCTGCCGCGGATTTTCAGATGGACGTAATTATGCGCGACGAGTCCACAGAAAAAATTTTGTATCGCGGAGGGTTTTCCAATGAGGAAATATCTTCCGTCTCTCCAATTGCGCCGGAGAAAGAAGCGGCGGATACTGCGGACGACATGGGCTATACGGTTTTTTCACTTCCGTGGATGGAGAGGGGCAACCACCTGACTTTGCCTGATAAGGCGCATATAGGCCGGTCTCTCGCTATGTTCGGCAGTCCGGGAGAATACCTGCCTGCAAGTTTTTCTGTGCGCCCTTCAAAGAAACTGGAGAAAGTGACTGTGGAGATAGCAGGCAATCTCGTAAATTCGGGCAATAATTATATACCCGCGGAAAATGTCGCCGTACGCACGGTTGTGCGGATGAAGCGCTGGATTTCTTCCATGAAATACGAGCAGGTGGAAACCTATCTTCCCATCGCCTCCATAAAAGATCTTTCAGATGATATGACGCACCGCTATTGGGTGACTGTAAAGATACCCGGGGATGCCGCGGCAGGGGTATACAAAGGGACGATACGCATCAGTCCGTCAAATGCTCCCGCCTGCAATTTGCCCGTCTCTGTGGACGTTTCGCCGGTTCAACTGGCGCCTGCCGAGAATATGAACTATTTTATGTATTTCCGGCCGACCTATTTACCCGAGCAACTGCGGACGGAAGAATTTTTACGTATGTGTTTTGAGGATATGCGCGAACACGGAATGACCTCGGCATCATTGTACGGATATCCTTGTGCAGCGGGATGGATAGACGTAAACAGGGATCGCCAGGAAGGCATTTCAATGGCAAGGCAGATGTCCCTGATGAAAGATACAGGGCTCTTGAAACCCTGGTCAAAGGTTATATGGATAGGAGCCGAGGTTTTCGGCGCCTCTGTATGGAAACATGTTCAGGAATCAGCACGCGAACAGCAGTGGAACGAGTTGTTGTTTTATATGATAGACGAGGTGGGCGGCAAACCTCAGTTCTGGGAGCGGCTTGAAACACTGATGAAAAGCGTCAGCGGTTTCAGGGAGCAATACCCTGAACTTGCTTTCCGCACCGTCACGGCCGGACCGCTCGAAAAAGCTCATTACTACGACGTCGCAATAGAGGGTGCAGGCACTTCTCCTGAACAAATTTTCAAATTAGAGAAAGCAGGCAAGGAGGTGTGGTCCTACGACTGCGGACTTGCGCCGGTTGACGCACACACCGATCGCTACTACTTTGGCATGTTCGCATGGAAAACCGGAATAAAAGGGGCTTCCCACTGGGCATATTATGACGGGGGGCTGTATAACCGTTTCGGAACCTCGGCTGAATGGAGAGGCAGTCATGAGGATATGATAGAATATACCCACAGGTACAACTTTGTTTATCCCTCGGCTTCAGAACTAATTCCTTCTATCGGATGGGAAGCGGTGAGGCAGGGGATTTATGACTACCGGTATCTTCTGACGCTGAAGCGCAGCATTGAGCTTGCGCAGTTAAAGGGCGCCGAGGTGAAAACCGTAAAGCCGGCGCTTGCCCTGCTGGCAGAAATTGAAGGCATTATTAATCCTGACGCTTTAAGCAGGGAAAGGATACGCGCCAGAGAGATGAGCAACCAACCAGGAAGCCGCCCCGACATAAGGGATTTTGAGCGACGTCCTCCGCAGCCGGAGTTTACTGCGGAAAAGTATGACGAACTGAGACGCCGCATAACTGAAGAAATAATGCGTTTAAACAGAGCGGGATATACCTATCTGTACCAAAAACATCAGGAGAAAAAATGAATTTTATAAAAACAGCCATTTTCATTTTGTTTACGGTTAGCATTTTTGCGTGGTGCGCAGAAGAGGAAACGCTGTGGGAATCATGCGACGACCTGACTAAACTTGCGCCTTCTTACGGCCAGAAGGCATGGAGTCCCAACGCTTTCAAGGGAACGGAAATCGGAAGGATGGATGTTTGCACGGAAGAAAAAATAGAGGGAAAGGGCAGTATCAGGTGGGTTGTGACCAAACAGGATGTGGACGACAAACTGAAAGAGGACCCCAAGTTCAGCCAGGCAATGATAAACTTTCTTTACGGGCAGAATTTTGAACCCTACATTGAAGTCAGGTTTCATATCAAGTGCGAGAATCCCAAACATCCCTCCGTGGGGGCAATGCTCCTGGGAGGGAAACCTGCTTCCATTCCTATTCTTGCGCGCGATGAAGTGACCAAAGGATGGAAAGAGATAAAATGGAATCTTAAGGGAGTGGATATCGGCAGAAGCGAGAAGTGGGGCTATATCATGAATTATTTCCGCATATTTACCTCGGCGGGGTCTTTTCTGGAAGGGGATGCACTTGATTTCCATATAGACAACATGAGGCTTGTTACGAACGAACCTGAAGACGTGACCTCTTCTTCAAACGAATAATCAAGTCCAAGTTTAAATGCAATCAGTAATTTTAAGTGTTTGAAGTTCCTCATTCATGAAGCAATCGTAAAACGCCGGAATTTTTGAATAAATATTTCAATCCACAAATCAACCTTTTTCCTGCAATTTATTTAACAAAAGTATATCTGTGGAACAATAAAATTTGCAATGAAGAGTCAGAACGGATATAAAATATAAACAGGATACTCATAAACATGGGACGAATTATAGATTTTCACGCTCATCTCGGAAAGGTCATTTATGGTTATCCAGCTCTTACTGTGGATAAACTTTTGAAGTTCATGGACAGGCGCGGCATAGAAAAATCGGTCATACTGCCGCTGGTCGCCCCTGAAGAAGAGGACTATTATTATACTACCGAACAGGCGGTGGAAGATTGCGCCAAACATGCTGACCGTCTTATCCCTTTTGCAAATATTGACCCGAGGCGCGGCAGTAATGACGGCGCTTACGATTTTTATCCGGTGTTGAAAGAATATGCCGATATGGGATGCAGAGGTCTAGGCGAGATACTTGCGAATGTGCCGGCGAACGACCCGAGGATGAAAGCACTTTACCGCGCCTGCGGCATGCTGAACTTTCCGGTTGTTTTTGATTTCCGGATGGCAATATTTCGCACGGGAGTGCCGGAGCCTGCGGGTTTGCCGAATCTTGAAGAATGCCTGCGGGAATTTCCCGGAACTGTTTTTGTGGGCCACGGACCTGCGTGGTGGGCTGAAATATCGGCAGATGTTAAACAGAGCGCGGATAACGCATATCCTCAAGGAAAAATTGTGCCTACGGGGAGAATAGACTATCTTCTGGAAAAATATCCCAATATGTATGCCGACCTCTCCGCACACAGCGGTTACAATGCATTGACCCGCGACAAGGACTACAGTAAAAAATTCATGCGGAAACATTACCGCAAACTTCTGTTCGGTACGGACTGGTTTGTGAGAAACGAAAAAACACTTATGATTGACCTGATACGGAGCATGAAACTTCCGGAAGAGATTGAAGAGTCGGTTTTTTCTAAAAACGCCCGCACACTTCTGGGTATCTGAACATGGAATCCGTCTGCAAAGGTGCTTTATGACATCCAAAGAGAGATTGTCCGCTGCCGCATCTTTTAAAGAAGCCGACAGAGTGCCCGTAGAATTGGAAATCGGAGCAAAAGAGAGGAAATTGCCCGAATGCCGGCGCATAGCGGATTTTGTTGATAATAAGGCGGATAATTTCCGTGGGATTGCCGGAGTAAACTGGGGGTTTTTCGGCCTGCCCTGCGAGTACCGGGAAGAGATAACAGAAGATATCCCGGGAGAATACCGAAGGCTGAAACGCGTTTATTCCACTCCGGCGGGAGAATTTTTTGCCCTGACGAAACATTCGTATCCGCACCTTGACAATCCAGATTATAACTGGGAAAAAAGGTATATCTCTACTCTGGAAGATCTTGAACGCTTAACCGAAGCTGAGCGCCGGTCATGTTCTGTGCTTGCCGATGATTACTTTGCAGGAGTAAAAAAAATCGGAGGAAGAGGACTTCCCTATGTTGCCCGTTTGCACCCTCTCGGGCTTCTTGTCCGATGGTCAAAGATTGAAGAGGTTTACGGGTGGTTGATTTCCGAGCCGACTCTGATGCACAGATTTCTGGAAAGAACCAACCGGCAGGTGTGCGAGACTATTATTGCCATGGGCGGCAAGGGAATCGCTCCATGGTTTATGACATGGGCGCATGAAATGTTGGTACCTCCATGGCTGGGGCGCAGACACTTTGATGAACTGGTATTCCCTTATGATAAAGCGGTGCATGACACGATACACCAGATAGGAGGGAAGGTGCGCGCACACTGCCACGGCAAATGTATTAACTTTCTTAGGCCGATGGCTGATATGGGGATAGATGCGATTGAGCCTCTTGAACCCGAGCCGTGGGGTGACGTTGATCTGAAGCAAGCCAAGCGTCTGGTGGGCGGCAGAATGCTTCTTTCAGGAAATATCCCGTCGCAGAATTTCTTGCGTATGAGCAGGGAGGATGTGAAAGAGAGCGTGAAGAATGCGGTTTCGGATGCGGGACAGGGAGGAGGATTTACTCTGCGGACAACCGGCGGAGATGCAAATGTTGATTTTTCTCTTGACCGCGATATGCTGAAAAAAATAATAGAGAATACCGAAGCATATATAGAAGCAGGCTTGAAATACGGAGAGTATTAGGTTTTGAGGTAGAGAATAGTGAAAAAAGAAAAAATGCTTTTACGCAATGCAAAATGGTTTTTCGGCGAAAAGCCGGACGGCTGTCTGCAGTGGGCAGCCGAAGAAACATCGCGGCTTGTAAAAAAGTTAACCGGAGGTTGTGCGAATGTTGATGATTCAGAGGGTAGGGAATTCCGGATTATCGTGGGTTCACCCAGGCATAACTCTTCAGTAAAAGCCATGAACTTCCCTGAATTGGGGGAGAGTTCTGTTTTCGGCAGTGACGGCTATATCATACGCTCTGCCGACACAGATGGCCTGCCGGCCCTCTATATCGCCGGACAAAACGACCGGGCCGCAATGTACGGGCTTTTTGCTTTTTTTGAAATGCTCGGCTGCAAGTTTCTCTTAAGTCGGGACATAGTGCCTGACGTCAACCCTGAACTGGTCATTATTCCTGTAGATATTGCCGATGAAAGCAGAAATTTATGGCGTGCTTTTTTTCTTGGATTTTGTTTTGTCGGGAACTCCATAATGTCACTTAAAGAGTATGAACAGCTCTTCAGGCAGATGGCCAAGATGCGGATGAACCGCGTTATTTACTATCTCTTTGAAAACGAACCGTTTATGGATTATTCATATTCCGGCGAACGCAAGGTGGTTGGAGATGTTACCCACGTTGATTCGGCCTGCATGTCTCTCGGGCGCCAGGATGCCGGGACATACAGTGTATCGGATATCATAGCCGGCCGCGAAAAATTTGACAGGGAGTTTGTGTCGCCGCTGGAATTTCAGCAGGCGCGGACTTCCTCCGAGATTCTTGATACCGGCCGCGCGTTTATGCAGGAACTGATAAGTCTGGCTTCGCGGTGCGGTATAAGCACATGGATTTCATTTGATTCCACGTTTGTATCCCTGAACATGGCCAAGTATACGCGGCGCATGGCAAGACCTCATGAACTTTACTGCACCCTGACGAGTTTTACGGACCGGGTCGTGGATAAAATCAACCGCAACAGGATTGAGACCATCGTGAAAAATTATCCGGACATAGAAGGGATATTTTTCCAGATTACAGAAGGCGCTTACGAAGATCCTTACCCGGACAGCCAGGAAATTGTCAACCGCCTGTGGCCCGAATATCGGGAAGCTTACGAACTCCTGAAAAAACACTGGGGCAAGTGGTGGAAAGGGGAAGAGAAGCAGAGGACGTATATGCGAAGCGATATTTGCTTTGTGGAAAGAATGAAAAAAAGCATAGATGCGGCCCGCGAGGTAAAACCTGACTTGCGATTGGGAGTGCTTACCGTGTGCAAGGCATATCTGCTGACATATCTGGATAAAATATTGCCGAAAGATATGCCGTTTGTGGATATTGAATCGCAGTCGCTGTGGACGGTGGATGGCGCTCCTCTGCACCTTTTTCAAAGGATGAAAGGGCGCGAATGCATTCCCGTTGCCCGGGCGTATGACGACGGTTCGCTTGCGGGCATGCAGTTTAACCTTAACCTTTATCAGCGCGACGGATTCCTTGCCTCGCGCAAGAAAAACGGAACCGCCGGGTTGTGTATCCAGGTTACGCATGTTGCCGGCAACGACCATAACGTCAGATTCCTGGCAGAGGGCGTGTGGAAAGAAAATTTGTCCCCTGAATCCTTTTACAGGGATTACGCAACGGCGGTCTTTGGCAGTGATTCGGCGGAATCCGCGATGGAGGCGTTTGATATTCTTGAAGAGAATGAAGTAGCTTTAGGAGGCAGGGGGTTGAAGAACATGCCTTACAGTTTAAATCCTCCGGAGGTAAGCATGGTTCGCGCTGCGCGGAACCATCCGACGCCGTTCTTTTCTTCACCATGGGGGGAAGCATCGGTCCGCCTGCTTGAAGAGAGAGCAGAGAAGTTTATGCAGTCTATCGGCCGGCTTGATAAAGCCCTTGCCTGGTTTGATATAGCTATGAAAACATGCAGAGCAGAGGGGAAAAAGGAACTTGGATATCTGATTGGCAAGACACGGGCCTATCGCTGTCATCTGTTGACACTGTGTATTCTTAAAGATGCATATGCTCTCTATGTCAAAGCTTTTGCCGGGAATGATGGAAAGAAATATGCGGTTCAGCGTGAAATCCTGCACAAAGCCCTGCTGGAAATTGTCAAAGCCGAGGATAATGCCATGGAATCGGCAAGAGAGTTTGCCGATTCTGTAAATCATCCGACGGATCTTGCGGCGGTGTGGATGATGAATCATGTTATAATTGCCTGCCAGGTATTCCGGCAGTTTACAAGTAATGTCTTAGCTTACCATGAAGGCAGGGAATACTGGAGCAAGGTGGATTGGGATTCACTGTATGATACGAGTCCTTTTCCAACCTATCAAATAGAGGGGCAGGATACGCTCGTGTTGGGTTAATCAGCTGTTTGACATTTCCCCTGAAAACTGCGCCAGTTATAATTAGAGTGTAGCCGAAGTAAAAAGGGCAGGTTGTCACTGGGTTTTGTCCACGGCGGAGAGGATTTTTTTATAGGTCGCTTCGCTGATGACATGCTCAATCCTGCAGGCGTCGTTTTTTGCGGCTTCTGCAGGAACCTTCAGGACATCCCTTAAAAATTTTACTATTACGCGGTGTTTTTTATGTATTTTCTCCGCCGCTGTTTTTCCTTTTTTTGTAAGTTCCACATAACTGTACTTTTCATGGGCGACGTAGCCGTTGTCCGCAAGTATGTTTATGGCCGAGACAACGGAGGGATTTTTAACGTTGAGAAGTTTTCCTATATCCCTTATCCTTGCATTTCCGTGTTCCTTTTCAAGCATGGTTATGGCTTCAAGATAATCTTCAAGACTTTGTGTCAGCATTGGCACCCTCCTAAAAAAACCTGAATATCTGGTAAAATAATACTGCCGCAACCCATCCGATGAACAGCGACCATGCCGTCGCGAATGCCGCCCATTTCGCCCCGGCCTCCTGTTTTATCACTGCAACCGTTGCAAGGCACGGAATGTAAAGAAGGGTCATAAGCATGAAAGCATAGGCGGAAACCGGAGTGAAAAGTTGGGACAGCGATGCCGCAAGCGGCTCACTCCCTCCCATTACCGTCCCTAACGTCCCCACGACGAGTTCTTTTGCCACAAGCCCGAATAATAGCGCCACGCCGGCCTGCCAGAAGCCGAATCCGGCGGGTTTCAACAGCGGCGACAGCATCCTGCCTATAATGCCGGTGAAACTGTTCTCGCTCGCGTACTCTGCGGAAAGGGGAAAATAACTCAAGAGCCATACCAGCACAACGCCCGCGAATATCATTGAACCGGCTTTCCTCAAAAACAGGTAAGAGCGCTCCCATGCAGAGATTAACATTCCTTTTATGTCGGGCGCATGGTACGGCGGCAGTTCCATTATGATGGGTATTGTCTCTTCCCGGAAAAACGCCGATTTGAACAGTTTGGCCGTCAGCAGGCCCATTAACAGTCCGATGATGTAAAGCGAAAAAAGCACCGTCCCCTGGTATTTTTTAAAAAATATTCCGGTAAACAGCAGGTAAACCGGAAGGCGCGCGGAACAGCTCATGAAAGGAAGCGCCATTATGGTGATTATCCTGTCTTTCTTTGTTTCAAGCGTCCTTGTCGCCATGATTGCCGGGACGTTGCATCCGAAACCGAGTATCATCGGTATGGCGCTTTTGCCGTGTAAACCTATCTTATGCATCAGCCTGTCGGTGACAAATGCCGCCCTCGCCATGTATCCCGAGTCTTCAAGGGCTGCAAAGATGAAAAACAGAAGGAAGATGTTGGGCAGGAATACCAGCACCGAGCCTACGCCCGTTATGATGCCCTCTCCCACCAGAGACGCGCTCCATTCCGGCAGATGGAGGAAATGAAGGAGGTTTATGGCATTTGCGGCGAGAAAAGAAAAGAACCTGCCGAGCAGTTCGGTAAACGGGCCTCCCCAGTTAAAAACAATGCTGAACGTCAGCCATATGAAGAACAAAAAGATGATTCCTCCGAAAAAACTGTGGGTGAAAATCCTGTCCAGCCGGCTGGTAAGTTCAATTTTCTCTTCAATGAGGTCTTTTCTGGAAGAACATTCCCTGGTGACTCCGTGTATGAAGCCGTATCTTCTGTCCATGAGGCAGTCTTCAATCTCGGGGAAACGCTTATCCGCCGCCTCCAGTATCTCTTTGATTTTACCGTAAAAGTCCGTACTGCTTACCCTGTTTATAAAATCAGTGTCTTTTTCCAGCAGCCGTATTGCAAAAAATCTGGAAGGGTAGGGGGAAGAAAAGTCCTTTACCAGATTTTCAAGAGACGCTATTATCTCCTCCAGTTCAACCCCGTAATTTATCCTTGATGTTTTTGGGTTTTCTTCCCGCACTGTTTCGTAAACAACTTCCTTCAGTCCGTCTATTCCCTCCTTTCTGCTGGCGACTGTTTTGACAAATCGCGCAGGTATGATTTTTTCAAAATTTTCGGTATCTACTGTGATTCCTTTTTCTTCGGCGATGTCGTACATGTTGAGGTCTATGACGACCTTCTGCTCCAGTTCAAGAAGAAGCGTTACGAGATAAAGGTTTCTTTCCAGATTTGATGAATCTACGATTGTAACAACGGCATCGGCTTTTTGCTTGACAAGTATATCCCTTGCAATCTTTTCGTCCTCCGAAAAAGATGTCAGGGAGTATGTGCCGGGCAGGTCTATGACTCTGAAACGGATATCCCTGTAAGTAAAATACCCTTCCTTGACTTCAACGGTCACTCCGGGCCAGTTTCCCGTTTTCTGGCGAAGTCCCGTGAGAGCGTTGAATACGGTGGTTTTGCCCGTGTTGGGATTGCCTGCGAGAATGATAACCTTTTCTTCCATATCTTATCACCGGTCAGAACTCTTTCCCTTTTTCTGGACTTTTCACCACCATTATATTCACCGCCATTCCCTGACCCACTCCTATTCTTGAACCGTATTTTTTAAATATGACGGGACCGGGCGCCGGCTTTGTTATCTCTATCTCGTCCCCGGTAAAAACACCTAGGATGGTAAGGCGTCTTTTTGCGCCCGGGCATGCGGAATTTATACTTACAATCTTATATTTACCCGTACCTGCTCTGGTAAGCGGCAGCATTTTTCACCCCGCAGAAATTGGATTAAGTTAGTTTAAGCTAATAAAGTTAGTCAGGACTTATTCTACTTCTTTTCCCCCCTCCTGTCAACACAAGCTTAAATTTGATATTAAGGTGCAATTAAATGATTTCATAATTCCAAAGACAGGTTATTTGGGGAGGAGTTGTTCCGCCTCGTCCTTCCTTTCGGCAGGAACGAGTATCTTTATCTGGCCGAGTCCGTCAAGCGTCATGCCGTACGCCTTTCCTATGGCTTCCTGTTGTATAAATACAGGAATGCCTTCGGATTCCAGCAACCCCTTTATGATAAACGCTTCAGCGGGGGTTTTGGGATAGCTTACTGCAACCCATTTTTCATCCATTAGCCTTCTTTCACGAATTTTGCCAGCAGGTCTCCCACTTCGCTTGTCCCCATGCCCATCTTGCCGGCCTCAAGGCTCTTTATGAATCCTTCGCCCGTGGCTTTTATCACGGCTTTCTCTATCGCCGCCGCCGCTTTTCCCTCTCCGAGGGTTTCAAGCATCATTCCCCCGGCGGAGATGGTTGCTATGGGGCAGGCGATGTTTTTCCCCGTATATTTCGGGGCGGAGCCGTGTATGGGTTCAAACATGCTTACGCCTTCGGGATTTATATTGCCTCCCGCCGCTATGCCCAGGCCGCCCTGCGTCATGGCCGCAAGGTCGGTGATGATATCCCCGAACATGTTGTTAGTTACCAGCACGTCAAACCATTCGGGGTTCTTTACCATCCACATGCAGGTGGCGTCAACAAAAGCAAAATCAAGCTTTATATTCGGGAATTCGCCGCTGAGCTCCCTTGCCGTCCTTCTCCACAAATCCCCAGAGTGAGTCAGGACGTTGGCTTTATCCACGACGGTAAGCGTCTTCCTTTTATTTCTCTTGGCAGCGTATTTGAAGGCGTATCTTATGCATCTTTCAACGCCCTTTCGCGTATTTACGTCCAGCTGGGTGGCTATCTCGTCCTTGGTCCCCTTTTTAACGCTTCCGCCTATGCCGCTGTAAGCCCCTTCGGTGTTTTCTCTTACCACGACATAGTCAATATGCTCCGGGCCCTTATCTTTTAAAGGATGCCACACTCCCGGGTAGAGCTTTACCGGACGCAGGTTTATATACTGGTCAAGCTCAAACCTTATGCGCAGGAGGATTTCTTTTTCAAGTATCCCGGGTGCGACATCCGGATGTCCTACCGCTCCCAGGTATATGGAGTCAAGCTTCCTGAACTCGGTTATTGCGGAATCAGGCAGAGTCTCGCCCGTTTTAAGATACCTGTCCCCGCCGAAGTCGTAATCGACCGTTTCAAGCGAAAATCCGAATTTCTCGGACGCCGCACGCACGACCTTCATTCCGGCGCTGATTATTTCAGCCCCAATCCCGTCGCCCGGGATTACTCCGATTTTATATGTTTTTCCTGCACCCATTTCATCAACCCTCCGGTTTTTATTATTCCCTGTAAAAATTCAGGGTATTTTGCAAATTTATACTCTTTTTTGCCGGTTATGTTTTTTATCACTCCGTTTTCAAAGTCTATGGAAATCTCGTCCCCCTCGTTTATTTCTTCCGCTTCGGGGAGCTCAATTGCCGGCAAGCCGATATTGATGCAGTTTCTCAAAAATATCCTCGCAAAGCTTTTTGCGATTACCGCGGAAATGCCGCATCCCTTGATGGAAATCGGCGCATGCTCCCTGCTTGACCCGCATCCGAAATTCTCGCCCGCAACGATAATATCGCCCTGGTGCACTTTCCCCGGAAAATCCGGCATTATCGTTTCCATGCAGTGGGCGGCGAGTTCTTTGCCGTCGGTGGTATTAAGATACCGGGCGGCAATGATGTCGTCGGTGTTAATATGGTCTCCGAACTTCCATACGCGTCCGCTTGCTTCCATGATATTGCCTCCGCTGTAAAATTTTTCCTCGTGTTCCATACGCAACCTGAAGAGTTGCGGCTACCGCTTTTTCAACTCCTGCCGGTAGTCGCAAGTCCCTCCTATGCCAAGGTTTTGAAGGGCATGCTTTAGCCTGTGCTTTTTTATATCATGTCAGGGTGGCAGATTTTGCCCTTTACCGCACTGGCGGCGGCTACTTCGGGGTTTGAAAGGTAGACATAACTCTCGGAATGCCCCATCCTGCCAATAAAATTCCTGTTTGTCGTGGCTATGGCAACCTCTCCCTTGCCGAGGACCCCCATATGCCCGCCCAGGCAGGGTCCGCATGTCGGAGGGCTTATCACGCATCCCGCGTTGAGGAATATCTCTATCAACCCTTCCTTGAGCGCCTGTCCGTAAATCTTCTGGGTTGCCGGTATGATTATGCACCTTACTTCGGGATGCACGGTTTGCCCGTTCATTATCCCTGCCGCACGCCTCATATCCGTAATCCTTCCGTTTGTGCAGGAGCCGATAACCGACTGGTCTATCTTTACCTCGGAAAACTCCTCAACGTTTTTGGCGTTTGACGGCAGATGTGGCGCGGAAACCTGAGGCTGTATTTTACCCGCATCTATCTCTATTGTCTTCTCGTATTTTGCGTAGGCGTCGCTCTTGAGCTTTATTTCCTGCGAGCGCCCGGCTACTTCCTCCAGATACATCTGGGTTAATTCATCCGGCGCGATTATTCCGTTTTTTGCTCCCGCCTCTATTGCCATGTTGCACATTGTGAAACGGTCGTCCATTGGAAGGTTGCTTATCGTTTCTCCCGTGAATTCCATGGATTTGTAAGATGCCCCGTCAACGCCTATTCTGCCTATCGTGTAAAGGATAAGGTCCTTGCCTCCCACGTACTTGTTTCTCTTTCCCGTATAGTTGAACTTTATGGAGACGGGCACCTTTATCCATACCCTGCCGGTAACCATTGCCGCGGCTATGTCAGTGCTTCCCATGCCTGTTGAAAATGCTCCCACAGCCCCGTATGTACATGTATGGCTGTCAGCCCCGATGATAAAATCACCCGGCAGAGTCAGCCCCTCTTCCGGCAGGAGAGCGTGTTCTATTCCCACCCTGCCTATCTCGTAGAACCTGACCTTGTGCGCCTTTGCAAACCGCCTAAGCGTCTTTACAAGTTCGGCGCTTTTTATGTCCTTGCACGGAGTAAAATGGTCCGGTACGAGAACAATCTTTTTCGGGTCAAAGACCTTTTTTGCGCCCGCTTTTTCAAACTCCTCTATTGCCAGAGGAGCTGTTATGTCGTTTGCAAGAACAAGGTCAACCCGGCTTTCCACGAATTCCCCCGCGCTAACGGACTCTCTGTCAGAATGCGCGGCTATTATTTTTTCGCTTATCGTCATTTACCCCGAACTCTCCTTTTTTATACCCTCATGGTGAGGGGTTCCCGATTTATCGCTTATTGCTTTATCATCCCTTCTTTTAAATCCTCCCCAACCCTCCTTTTTCTAAGGAGGGAGTTATCTCCCCCTTTGCAAAAGGGGACTTAAGGGGGATTTATGCCCCCTTATATTTCGCTTTTCCTGTATTTTTCCTCAACAGGTAGCGGTTGATGGCGTTGATGTACGCCTTGCCGCTCGCCTCTATGATGTCGGTGCTTACGCCCTTCCCCGGCACCTTAAGCCCTCCCGTTTCCAGGGATACCGCCACTTCGCCCTGCGCATCCTGCCCGCCTGTCACGGCGGTTATTTTATACTCCTTAAGCACGGGCGAAATTCCCGTTATCCTGTCAATCGCCTTGTAAAGAGCATCAACCGGCCCGTCGCCCCTTGAAGCGTCCTCGTATACCTTGTCTCCCTTCTTAATCCTCACTGTTGCGCTCGGGATGGTGGAGGAACCGGATATAATGTGAAAATACTCAAGCGTGTAAACCGGCTCGTCCGTCTTTATCTCCTCTTCTTCCGCAAGGACTATGAGGTCGGTATCGGTTATCTCTTTTTTCTTGTCTGCAAGCTTTTTGAATTTCTCAAAAATCTGCTCAATCTTTTCATCGCCCATCTGGAAACCGAGATTCTCAAGCCGCGCTTTCAACGCATGCCTGCCGGAATGTTTACCGAGCACAAGCTCGCTTTCCGGAACGCCTATCATGTCCGGGCTCATGATTTCATAAGTCGCGGGGTTTTTCAGAATGCCGTCCTGGTGTATTCCGGATTCATGCCTGAAGGCGTTTGTCCCTATGACCGCCTTGTTCGGCTGAACCGGAACCCCCGTCATGGAAGACACCATTCTGCTCGTCCTGTAAAGTTCCTTCGTCACGATGTTTGTGGTGAGATTGTAAAAGTCCTTCCTTACGGACATGTTCATAACAATTTCTTCAAGAGCGGCGCTTCCCGCGCGTTCCCCTATCCCGTTTATCGTGCATTCAACCTGTCTTGCCCCGCATGTTACCGCGATGAGCGAGTTCGCCACAGCCAATCCGAGGTCGTTGTGGCAGTGAACGCTTATGACCACGTTGTCCGGAAGGTTTTTCCTCAAGAATTTTATGAGCGTTCCGTATTCTTCAGGCTCCGCATACCCAACAGTATCTGGGATGTTGATGGTTTTCACCCCCTGCGCTATAACCGCCTTTGAAATTTCAAGGAGGAAATCCGGCTCGGTTCTTGAAGCGTCTTCGGGGGAAAACTCAACGTCGTTTATGTGTTTTTTCGCCATGGCGGATTTCTCAACCGCTATCTTGAGTATCTCGTCCTTGGCCTTGTTCAGCTTATACTTCCTGTGTATTTCCGATGTCGCGAGAAATATGTGAAGGCGCGGTTTTGCAGCCGTTTCAAGCGACCTCAGCGCAATCTCAATGTCTTCGTCCCTGCATCTGGCGAGCGCGCAGACAACTGAACTTTTTATCCGTTCCCCTATGTTTCTGACCGCCTTTGCGTCGTCCGCGGAGGCAATGGGGAACCCGGCTTCTATCACATCTACGCCCAGGCGCTCCAGCTGTTCCGCAATCTTTATCTTCTCTTCGCTGGTTAAGCTTGCGCCCGGAGACTGCTCTCCGTCCCTCAACGTCGTGTCGAATATAATAACCTTTTCCATGGTTTTCTCCGTATTTCTACAACCTTTCATGCTACCACAAAATCCCCCCCTCTCCAAATAATATAATGCGGAATTGTTTTTCTTAAATTTAACAGAGATACAGCAACGCCATGCGGTTTCTGAAGCGGACGTCTGTTTGAGGAGCGGGCACGGATGCAATGATGTTTTTTATCAAGAGCGACGAAAGAAGCCGAACGCAGACCGCCTCGCCGGGGCGGGCAAGTGTCCCGACTGAAGAAAGCCGCATGGTGCTGCTGCCCTGTTACATGCGGTTTTCAAGTTCGTATATGATGAGAGCGGCGGCAATGACCGAGGCGGTCTCCACCCTCAGAATCCTTCTCCCCATGCTTGCGGGCATGGCTCCGCAGGCTTTCGCCAGCGAAACCTCATTTTCTGTATATCCTCCTTCGGGCCCCACGAAGATTTTAACGGAAGAGCCGCTTTTTACTTCCGGCAGATTTTTTACAATTTCCCTCAAAGAAGCGGTCGCCTGTTCCCAAAAGATTACGGATGCATCTGTTTTTATCTTAACCGCATCCTCAAACCTTATGAAATCCCCTATTTCCGTCACCATCTGCCTGCCTGCGATTCTGGATGATTCAGCGGCTATCTTTTCCCACCGCTTCATTTTGCCCTTCTCCCTGCATGAAGTCAACGAGCAGATGACCCTTTCGCTCAGTACGGGGATTATTTTTTTTATGCCCAGTTGTGCAACATCCCTGATAATGGAGTCCATCTTTCCTTTCTTGGGGATGCTCTGGAAAAGAAGCATATTGAAGGGCAATTCGGCGCCGGATACTTTTTTTGATTCCAGAAGGGATGCTTTAATGTGTTCTCCGCCCGCCGTAAGAATTTTAACCGTGTGCTCAAAACCGGCACCGTCAAATCCGGAGAAGATGTCGCCTTCCTTCATCCTCAAAACTTTTGACAGGTAGCGGAATGTGTTGCCCTTGATATTTACGGCATGTTTATCTGTAAGGCAGTCGCCCGGGTCAAGATATATCCTTTTCATTGTTCAAAAGGGATGAAGGTTATTTGTACTTGCTCAGGTCAAATTCAAATTTGCAGGTATGCACGTCCGCAGTTTCCGGGTCAACGTTGAAAGTTGCGACGAGAATAACCTTTGCGTTTTCAGGTACGCTTTCTTTTTTGAATTTAACGCTTCCGGTTGCCGACTGGGTATAGTCCCTTCCCATCTGGCTGTAGGGAGGCATGAACATGTAATCCGGGGAAATTTCTTCTTCGCCGTGCCGAAGAATGAATTTAACGCTTCTTCCGAATTGCGGATATCCCCCGAAAAGCGTTACGTTGAAGGTTATATGATTGACCTCTTCTTTCAATACCGCATTTATTGTTCTATCGTCAGGCTTTTTTCCTGCCAGCGCCGCTTCTTTCCCGAGAAGCGCAACCCTGAGGAAAGGCGTTATTATGGTGGTGCTTCCCCTGCTTTCCCCGTAACCGATGTCCACCGTCCAGTCAGCCGTGAATTCTCTTATGGAAAGCTCAGAGTTCTTCGCCCCTAAATCAAGCGCTTCCTTTATCTGCGCTTCAGTCAGCGGAATAACGGTTCCTTCCGTGGTTCCCTTACTGCGGCATCCTGAAAAAACAAGCAACACTATTGCAAATAAAATCCCCACCCCTTTTTTCATTATTCCATCTCCTGTTTTTCTTGCCCTTTTATTTTACTAATTTATACTTTCATCTGTCTTTTGTCAAGTCGGAAATTTGACACAGTTCCTGAAAAATGGTAAAAGTAATGTCCAATGAACGGGGGTATTTATGTACAGATGCATGTGCAGGTGCAAGGTAAAAGGCGGCAGGGTTACGGACAAAAACCTTTACTATGAAGGCAGTATCACGATTGACGCGAAAATTCTCAGCAGTGCGGGAATTTTGCCGGGAGAGATGGTGAATGTCCTCAATCTTAACAGCGGAGTGAGAATATCCACATATGTCATAGAAGGAAAAGAAAATTCCGGCACGCTCTGCCTTAACGGGCCCGCCGCAAGGCACTTTGAAAAAGGCGACGAAATAATCATACTCGGCATCTCTTTTGCCGAGGAATCCGAGATTGCTGAAAAATGGCGGATGAAGATAGTGGAACTTGACGATAATAACAGGATAAAGTTTGAAAATCGATAGAAAAAAAAGCCTTTTTTTCTGTTTTTCCCTCAGCATTGCCGGCGGAATTATCCTGTCCTTTGCGTTTCCCCCTTTTGACAGATGGCCGTTTGCCTTTTTTGCGCTGGTGCCCCTGCTTTATGCCGCATCCGGGAATTCAGCGAAAAATTTCCTGTTCGGCACAGCATACGGTTTCTTTTTCTATATTTTTTCGTTCTTCTGGCTTTACAATGTCGCTGGTCCCGTCTATTTCCTTCTGGCGCTCTATCTCTCGCTTTTCTGGGGGCTCTTCCTTTACCTCGTTTTCGCCCTTCCGGAAAAAGGCAGGATATTTACCGCCGCTTTCGTATTCTTCCTTCTGGAAATCATAGTCTCCAATCTACTGACCGGATTCCCCTGGATTCTGCTGGGCTTATCTCAATGGAGGAATACGGCTGTCCTTAAGATTGCGGGGTTGTCGGGCATATATGGCATTTCCTTTCTAGTTGTGCTGGCAAATTTTTTCATTTTTTATTCCTTCGGAAAAAGGCATCTTTTGTCATGGCTCGCCGCCGCGGCTGTCATTGCGGCCGCATTTTTCCTGCCGGACTCTGTTTCTTACGGCAAAACCTACAAGGCGGGGACTCTGTCGGTAATGGTTGTCCAGCCGAATATAAGCTCGGCGGAAAACAGGTCTATATATTCCGATTTGCACAATATCGGACTGCTGACAATCGAAAATCTGAAGGACAGAAAGCCGGATATTGTAATATGGCCGGAAAGCATCTTTCCGGACGACATCGGAGCAGAGCCGGAGATAATGGAAGGATTGAAGGCGCTGACGGAAGAACGCGAAATTGCCCTTATTCTCGGCACCTTCACCTCCGACGGGGGCGATTTTTACAATTCGGCCCTCTTTGTAGAAGGCGGTAAAATCCGGGTATACAGAAAGAATCATCTTGTTCCATACGGCGAGTTTATCCTAGGCGGAAGGCTCCTCATCATACGCAGTATATTTAAAAAGATTGCGGGTTACATGCCGGACGAAAAACCCGGCAGCGAGCTTGTGGTTTTTAGCGTAAAAGGGGCAAGGATAGCTCCGCTTATATGTTTTGAAAACATCTTCCCGGAAATGACGCGCAGTTTTGTCAGGGAGGGCGCCGAGGTTTTCGCGGTTATCACCAACGATTCATGGTTCGGCAGGTCTGCCGGCCCTTACCAGCATTTTGCGCATAACGCCCTGCGTGCGGCGGAGTCGGGCAGATACTTTGTACAGTGTTCCATCACGGGGATAAGCGGCATAGTTTCCCCTTGCGGAGTTATAGAGTCTGTTGCGGAAAAAAACGGAGAAAAACTGTTTGTTGAAGGCGTCCTGCTTCACGACATCCCCTTGATTCAGGGGAAGACGCCTTATGCGCAGGCTGGAGACATTCCTCTCTTTATCCTTTCGCTTATTTTTACGGGAGCCGCATTATGCAGACGAAAATAAAAAAACTTGAGTCCGTTATAAGATACCGTTTCAAAAACAAAGAGCTTATAGAACTTGCACTCACACACCCTTCCTACGAGAGCGAAAGGTCTTACGAAAGGCTGGAATTCCTTGGAGACCTTGTGCTTGACGCGGTGGTGGGAATAAATCTTTTCATGGAATATCCCGACGCCGAAGAATCGTTTCTGACCGACCTGAAATCCGCATACGTAAACAGCAAATACCTGCACAATGCGGGAGTTTCCATGAAGCTTGAGAAATTCATCAGGTACAGGAACTATGAGGCTCCGAGGCTGGACAATTTCATTGAGGGGATTATAGGAGCGGTATACCTTGACGGCGGCTGGAAAAAGGTTGAAGTCCTGATAAAGAAATTCATACTTCACAAAAAAATAGAGCCTATAAGAAATTACAAAAACATTCTTTCCACGCTGTCAAAAAAGCATTTCCAGACCGAGCCCGCCTACGATATCGTCTCAGAAAAGGGGCTTCCCCACAAAAAGATATACAATGTCAGGGTGAAGATTCAAGGCAGAAAGTACGTCGGAAGAGGAACTGCAGGGACAAAGAAGGATGCCGAGATGCTTGCGGCCGAAAACCTGCTGTTCAAACTTGAAAAATACCGGAAGATAAAACACGAGAGGCCCCTCAATTCCTGAATCCCGTCAGCAGAGTTGAAAACTTGTAGCCGCAGGTCTTTAGCCTGCGACACAGCCTATCGCGCTGCTATCTGGATGAATAAAACGGGCATTAGCGTTTGTGGACAAAGTATTGCTCAACCAGTCCAGCCATATTCATCGTTGTCCAGTACAGAAGCAGGCCCGCCGAGAAGTTGTAGAAAAGAAAGAGAAACATAATCGGCATCATATACGTAAGCGCCTTCTGCGACGGCTCCTGCGGCGTAAGCTTCTGCTGCCAGAATGAGGTCGCCGCCATTATTATCGGCAGAAGATTCAGGTTGAATCCGCCTATATTTGCAATTGTATCGGGCAGGGATAAATCTTTTATCCACAGCATGAAAGGAGCTCCTCTCAAGAAAACCGAGTTTCTCAATGCTATGAAAAATCCTATGAATATGGGAAACTGCACCAGCATGGGCAGGCAGCCTCCCATGGGATTTATCTTGTACTCCCTGTAAAGGTTCATCAGCTCTTTCTGCATCTGCTGGGGGTTGCCCTTGTATTTTTTCTGCAGGTCCTGCATGTAGGGCCTTAATTTCTGCATTGCCTTCATTGAACGCAGGCTTTTCATCGTTAACGGGAAGAAAACAATCTTTATTATCAGCGTCAGCAGAATGATGGTCCATCCCCAGTTTGGAATTACCCTGTGTATCTGGTAGAGTGCGGCAAAGAGAAATCTGCCCATGGCGGCAAAGACGCTGGTGCCGAAGACCTGTTTCTCCCCAATCTCTTTGCTTGCAATGAAATAATCCGCAGGTCCCGCATAAAAGGCAAATTCCAGTTTTTCTCTCTCCCCGGGCTTTATCTCAATGTTTTCATATATGAAGCCGATTTTTATATGTCCGTCTTCCGGAGAGACAAAGCTTTTTGCGGCTTTTCCCGCACGCAGAAAAACAAGCCCGTAATTCTGTTTCACAGCAATCCAGTTAGTGTTCTCATATAAAGAAGAGGCTTTTATGCGTGCGGCGTTCATTGTTGCCGTCTTGCCGCCCGTGTCTATTATTATCTCGGGGGGTATGAACTGTCTTCCCCTTGTTTTCAGGGGGGAGAGGTCTATTTTGCCGGCACTTACCGCGTAGTTTTTAATTACGGCGGTATCTGCGCTCTTATTGTATACGGCTATCTCTGACTTAAAGGTGTAAGAATCGGTTGGTATCGTTATGGCCTTTTCGGTCAGCAGATTCTGTGAGTAATTCTGAAAAACCAAAAGTTCACCGGTTTTTTGGAATTCATATACGGCAGAGGCGCTTTCCTCAAAGCCTTCCACATAATTCAAAAGCAGGTCGGAGCTTTCAAGAACGGGTATGGATGTTTCATCTTTCCTCGTGTATTCCTTCAATCCGATTTTCTTTATCATCCCTCCCGCCGTATCCAGCTTTATTATGAACCTGCCGTTTTCGTAAATCTTCTCTTCTCCGGATTCCGTTTCTGATGCAGGCTTGAATGAAAACGGCTTTTCCCCAGTCTCCGGAGTTTCTTTTTCCGCGGTTACGGCCGGAGGCTCTTCAGGTTTTACGGTCTGAGGAGCCTGTTTGCTCTGCATTTTCCCAAAGATAAGGATTATTGCTATCGCAAACGCAAAAGCTATTACCAGACGGATTTCCTCTCTCATTTTATCCATTTTTTTAAAGGGTCACAGCCTCCCTTATTAAAGGGATGGCATCTCAATATCCTTCTCAGTCCTGTAAAAACGCCTTTTACAGGCCCAAGCTGTTCTATCGCTTCTATCATGAACGAAGAGCAGGTAGGGTAGAACCTGCATCTTCTTCCCAGCACCGGGGAAACGGCACTCTGGTAGCACCTGATCAAAAAAATCAAGAACTTTTGCATTTTACTCTCTCTGCGGCGATTTCCAGCTCACCGAGAATTTTCTCCCTGCCCGAAGGTTCTATCCCCTCTTTCAGGATAAAGAGATAGTCTCCGGCTTTGAAGTTTTTTCTCCAGAATTCACGAATGATTCTTTTAAGGCGGCTTCTTTTTGAAGCCGAGCCGATTTTGCGTCCAGCTATAAAGCCTGTTTTATAATCGGCAGAGGGCTTAAAATATACCCTGAAGGAAGGAAAACTGTATCGCTTACCCGTTTTTAACAACAGAAACGCCTTTTTTTTCATCAGCAGACAACAAGTTTTTTTCTGCCTTTCCTTCTGCGGTTGTTCAAAACTCTTCTTCCGCCCTTGGTGCTCATTCTTGCGCGAAAACCGACATTGCGTTTTTTCTTTAATTTGTGCGGTTTATAAGTTTGCGACATTTATATTCTCCTTTTCTCCTCCCACATCCCTTCTTAATCCCCCTTTGTCAAAAGGGGGGGTGGGGGGATTTAGTGAGAGGGTCGTGATTTCGCTTTTCCCTCTTTGCCTCAACCTGCGCGCCTTGTCATTGTAAACCGTATTGTGGCACGGCAATCTGACACCGCTTGTCATTGCGAGGGACGAAGTCCCGCGGCAATCTCAACATTGAACAATTAGTATATTATTTTAACCGGAATTTTTCAAATTTACTTTTTTGTAGCGAGGATAAAAACCTGCGGTCGGTGAGATTCAGATGCAGGGGTGTGATTGAAACGAAGCCGTTTTTAACGGTTTCAACGTCGCTTCCTTTTTCTCCGTCAACTGTCCTGAAAATTCCCTTGAGCCAGAAATAGGAACTCCCCCTCGGGTCCTGCCGTTCTTCGTATTCCTCTTCAAATCTCGCCTCGCTTTGGTAGGTGAGTTTTACGCCTTTTATTTCCGATAGAGTCAGGTCAGGGATATTTACATTAAGGATTGTATCTTTAGGCAGGTTAACCCTGTCAAGTTTTTTTATTATCTCAACGACTACGGCAGCCGCGGAATCAAAGTTGAAGTTTCTGCAACCGTCAATTGATGCGGATATGGAAGGGATTCCTAAAATTGCTCCTTCTGCGGCGGCTGAAACAGTGCCGGAATAAAGAACGTCCATACCGAGGTTGGAGCATGGATTTATGCCGGAAACGAGTATGTCCGGTTTTTTTTTGAGTATTGAATTGACTGCTATCTTGACGCAGTCAACCGGAGTTCCGTTGACCACATGTGCATTAAACCCCTTCTCGATTGTTATATGCCGGATTTTCAGAGGCGCAAAAAGATTAATGGCGTGGGCGACCGCGCTTTTTTCTGTTTCCGGCACGACCACGTCAACATCTCCCAGCTTCGTGAGATACTTCCATATTGACTTCAGTCCGTCTGAGTAGACGCCGTCGTCATTGGTCAGCAAAATCCTCTTCTTCATATAGTTCCTAGCCATATTTCCATTTTACGGAAATTTTGGAGATATGCCAAATTATATTTCCATATTACAACAATTGTTTCTCTTTAAAGCTGAAAAATCCATTTTTCACTACGATAATATGATCAAATATTTCTATTCCTAAAAGTTTACCGGATTCTACTAATCTTCTGGTAATTGCTAAATC
Organism: Candidatus Omnitrophota bacterium; assembly: GCA_016928555.1. Taxonomy (GTDB): domain Bacteria; phylum Ratteibacteria; class UBA8468; order B48-G9; family JAFGKM01; genus JAFGKM01. The sequence goes on from JAFGKM010000091.1 coordinate 25,773, forward strand.
ATCTTCTGCCGGTTCGGGGTCGCCCGACGGATGATTGTGAGCTAATATTACTTTAGCGGCTAAATTTCTTACTCCCGGTTCAATACATTTTCGCCCTTTTTGCCGGAGCGTAAAAGGATAGCTAAGAGTTCAGAGTTGGAGAGTCTTTCTTGACCATATTGGATTAATTTTTCACGAGGTCGTTCTACTTTCGGTAATTGCTTTATAGTTTTTTTATTTGCATATGCTGAGATTGCCGCGCTTTGCTCGCAATGACAAAAAGCGTCGGTTCGAGATTAGTGGAGCAGAGCGGAGTTGAACCGCCAACCTTCCGCATGCGAAGCGGACGCTCTCCCATTGAGCCACTGCCCCGTTAAAACTGTCTTATTATACTACGGGAAGGAAGGGAATTCAATATCATGTAAGAGTTGGGAATCTGCGGCTACCGGTCAATGTAGACATCTTTCTTTTTTGAGGCGAGCTGTTTTGCAACTTTTTCCGCCAATTTGGATTTGTCATATTGCGCGGCAAGGGGGCTTATCTCTATTTTTACGTCCGGCGGAACGTCAATGCCCGCATCGGCAAGCTGTTTTCTGCAGAGATTCACCATGAACTTTCTGACTTCATCGGGCGAGTCTTTTCCGTCCTTATTTTTCAATGGGGCGAACTCCTCGTCCCTCAGGGTTTCCAGACAGCATATTTTCCCGGCCAGGGGAAGAGCGTCAAAAACAAAGGTTTCAAACTTCCAGATTTCCTTTTCCAGCCCTTTTTCCTGTTTTATCTTTTTCACCTGCCTGTGGTAGGGGAGGGCGAACCCGTTTTTGTTAAGGCTTTTTATAAAAGAGGTGTTGATGAAATGTATTCCTATACTGCCTGCCCAGAAAACGGGGTTGCCTGCGCTGTCCTTCATGTCTCTCATTGTATCCGGCAGTTCTATATATTCTATTATGCGGGGTTTTCCGTCAGCCATGACAAAATTGCCGACTTTCTCGTCAGGAGTCCGCTTTCTTACCACCTTGAGCGAAAAATCCGCATTTTCTTTTATGTGCCAGCCGAGAAACAGCGGGTCGTCAACCTTCACCAGCGGATTGTCTATGTGGCAGTAAAAAATTCTCGTGATTCCTGTCTCTTCCATTTTGCCCAGCAGTCCGGACTGCCAGAAAGACTTGAGCGAGCCGCCGTGCCCGTCGGGGTTTGCAATGACGGACGTCCGGTCTTTCAGGATGAGTTTCTTGTCGGGGGCCAGAGACGGAAGCATTTCCTGGCTGAAGAAAAACACGTCTTTCTTCTCAAGTCCGAAAAAGTTGTTTTCTCCGAAAAACCTCTCTATCTCTTCATTCGTTTCAGGGTTTGTCATTACGAGAAAGGGTATAGGCACTTTATACTTCAGGGAGAGAGCGCGGATTTTCTCGCTGAAAATCCGGAACAGCGGCTTGCCCTTTACCGGGGATATGGGATACATGCCTTTGGGATGGGGATACCCCAGCCTTGTCCCCTGTCCTCCGGAGACAATCATGACGGCGGTCTGTCCGCCGGCAATACTTTCTTCGCCGGCAGGCAGGATGTTTTCCTTTTCTCTGGCGGATAAACCTGCATCAATCACACGCGGCGGAAGTATATCCTTCCATCCGGAGGATGCATGGGAGGATTTCCCTGAAAAGGTTTCATACAGCCTGAAGACAAGTTCAAAGTTCATGCCGGAAACGTTTTTCAAGAAAATCTTTTGCTCATCGGCTGAAAGCATTAGCAGGTGTTTTTTTATGTGAACCTGTTCATGTTTTTCCAGCAGGGAAATCAGTTCTTCTCTTTTCATTGCCCTCTCCCGAAAATATTTTAATCTTACATCCGATATGGTATTTTATTACATTATGATGGAAAAAGAAACAGCAGGAAGAATAATCATTATAGGGGGACCGACTGGAGTGGGCAAGTCCTCGGTAGCTTTCAGCGTTGCGGAGAAGGCAGGCGGCGAAATCATATCCGCCGACAGCATGCAGTTTTACAGGGAAACGAGCATCGGGACGGACAAGCCGCCTGCATGGATGAGAGAGAAGATTCCCCATTACCTGGTTGATTTTCTTTCGCTGAAGGAAGATTTTGACGTTTATGAATTTGCGGAGGCGGCGGCTGAAAAAGTTGACGATATACTCGGCAGGAAAAAGATTCCCGTGATAGCCGGCGGCAGCGGGCTGTACCTCAGAATTCTGACAAAGGGGATTTTCACCATACCCGGCGCGGACAAGGAAAAACAGAAAAAAATCAGGGAAGCGCTTGAGAAGAAAACGACGGAAGAGTTGTATGCAGAACTTGAAAAAGCCGACCCTGCAATCCTTGATGCCGTACATAAAAACGACAGGAAAAGAATCCGCAGGGCGCTCGAGGTTTACCGTCTCACAGGCAGGCGTATGAGCCTCTGGCAGAAGCAGAAAACGGAAAGCTCCTTCGGCGATGAAACGAACGTAAAATATTTCATACTGACAAGAGACAGGGAAGAGATGTATAATAGAATAGAATGCAGAGTGGACAGGATGTTTGAGTCCGGCTGGATAGAGGAAGTGAAGCGGCTTAAGGAAGAAGGCTTTGCGGAGCATCTCAGGAGTAAGGCGCCGATAGGGTACGTTGAGATTCTGGAACACCTTGAAGGCCGGCTTACTCTTGAGGAATTAAAGTCACTCATAAAGCAGAAGACGAGAAACTTTGCCAAGAAACAGTTGACGTGGTTCAGAAGGGAAGACGGCATATGGATTGAGATGGATGACGGCGGCGAAAAGGCCGTGAAGGAAATACTCAGCATACTATAAAAGCGGGAGGGGACATGATACCGAGATACACAAGGCCGGAGGTAGCTGAAATATGGAGCGAGGAGAATAAGTTCCGCAAGTGGCTGGATATAGAAATAGCGGCTCTCGAGGGCTGGAGTAAAATCGGCGTTGTCCCCGCGCAGGCCGTGGAGAATGTAAGAAAAAACGCAAAGATTGACGTTGTGAAAATTCAGGAAATAGAAAAGGTGACCAACCACGATGTTATCGCTTTTGTTGAACAGGTGAGCGGGACTGCAGGGGAGGACGGAAGGTATATCCACTACGGCCTTACGTCTTCGGATATTCTTGATACATCCCTTGCGTTGCTTCTTAGGGAATCCGGCAACATCCTGCTGGATGACATGAAGGGGCTTCTGGCGACGCTGAAAGAAAACGCTCTTAAATTCAAAGGCACCGTCATGATGGGACGCACCCACGGGATACATGCGGAGCCTGTAACTCTCGGCTTCAGGTTTGCCGGCTGGTACTGCGAATTTTTGAGGGACTGCGGCAGGCTGGAATCTGCTGTGAAAGAGATAAGCGTCGGAAAGCTCTCAGGAGCGGTGGGAACATTCTCAAACATTGACCCGCGGGTTGAAGAATATGTCTGCAAGAAATTCTCTCTGGAGCGGGAAAAATTTTCCACGCAGGTTATCTCAAGGGACAGACACTCCTATTTTTTGAGCGTGCTCGGCGTCATAGCGGCCTCCTGCGAAAAGGTTGCTCTCCAGATACGGCTTTTACAGCAGACCGAGGTAGGCGAAGCGGCCGAACCTTTCGGCAAGGGGCAGAAGGGCTCATCGGCGATGCCGCACAAGCGCAATCCGATACTGAGCGAGAGAATATGCGGGCTTGCAAGGGTGATAAAGAAGAATGCGGGCGCCGCGCTTGACAACGTCGGGCTGTGGCATGAAAGGGATATAAGCCATTCTTCTGCGGAGCGGATTATATTCCCTGAATCCATCATGCTTCTTGACTATATACTCACTCTCCTGAACAGGGTTCTCAAAGGCATAGACGTTTTTGACGCCAATATTCAGAGGAACATCGCCCTGACAGGCAGGGTATTCTTCTCCCAGAAACTTCTGAACGCCCTTGCCGTCAAAGGATTGCCGAGGGAGAAGGCATACGAAATAGTGCAGAAGACGGCGTTTGAGGCGATTAAGGCGGGGAAGGATTTTGCGGAGCTGGCGAAGAAAACCCCCGAAATAAACAGGCACTTCACCGGCGGAGAAATGGAAAAGATTTTTGATACGGCGCTCCTTCTGAAAAATCTGGACAAACTTTTTGAAGAACTTACATGATGCCCGCTCATCCTCCCCCTTGAGGGGGGAGGAAACAGGAGGGGGTGAATGGATTCCCTTACATGAAATATTATCTTATATCCCTCAACGGCTACGGCGAACTTCTGAAGAAAAACTTCAGGGGCAAGTCCCTCTTTGAATATGCGAAGAAAGATAATTTCAGAGCCCTGTCCGGGGTGGGAAAATGGGGTTATGTGCATCTCGGCAACTCCCTTGAAAAATCATACTGCCGCCTCTTTGCGGAAGAAAAAGATTTCCCGGGCGAAGCATTCGTAAGGTTTTCCGCTCTCAAGGCGAAAACGGATTGTAGTACGTTTTTTCTTGCAAGGTTTCTTACGCAGGTTGAGGGCAGGGTGATAGAGACGGACGCTGTCCTTTCCGACAAGGAGGCGAGGGGTTTGCTTGATGCGCTTTCCGCCCAAAGCGGGGAGCTTGAATTTTTTGTGTCAGGCAAAGAGATTGTGGCAGGTTTCAAAAAGGAATTGCCCGCAGAGCCGTCCGTATTCCCCGAGAATATGAAATATAAAAGGTTTGAGGAATGCCTGTATAAAAACAAAGGCCTGGCGGATGTCAACGCACTGATAGATTTATCGGCAAAGACACTTCCGGAAAATCCCATAAACAAGGTGCGCGATGACCTTGGAGAGATGGCGGCAAACCTTTTGTGGCTGTGGGGACAGGGCAGGGATGCGAAGATACCGCCTGTTTCCGCAGAGATTAATAAAGAAACGTTTTATCTTCCCTTTGAAGGCAACCCGATGCCGCTGGCTGAACTGCTCGGTTTTGAAAAAATTGCAGATATAAGCGAAGGCAGGGATAACTCCCTCATATGGCTGAACAGCTCCTTAAATGCGAAAGAAGGGGCCTCTGCCTGGCTGAAAAGCTTTGAGAGTCTGGACAGGGACATCCTGGGGAAGATTTCCGGAGAATTTCTTGACGGGAAATGCAGGGCTCTATTCATCTTTGACGGCTTTATGTCCCCGGACGTTGAAATAAAAAACGGTTGGGGCGTATTTATGGCATCGGCGGAAAAGACGCTGTTCGGCATCCGCTTCAAAAAATATTTCAGGAACGGCAATGCCGTTGTGAAGAAATTCCTCGGCTGACATGGAAAGAGTTTATATCGCAGTGGGAAGCAACAAGGGAGACAGGGCGGGCAATATCATCGGCGCGCTGAAGCACATTGAAAAATATGTTGTGATAACGAAAATATCGCCTTTTCTTTCCAATCTGCCGCAGGAGGGCGCTGACGGCGGTTTTTTCATGAACGGAGTTATTGCGGGGAAGACAGGGCTTTCTCCGGAAAAACTTTTCCGCATACTTCAGGATGTTGAAAAAAAATCAGGGAGGGTTTTCCCTCACGGCAGGGGAGACGAACGGGAGATAGACCTTGATATTATTTTTTACGGCGGCAGGATTATAAAAACAAAGGAGATAAGGGTTCCTCATCCCAGATACAGAGGGCGATATTTCGTGGTGCGCCCCCTTTATGACATAGCGCCGGATTTAATGGACCCGGAAACCAAACAAACCGTCAGTATCATATACGCTGAATTGCAAAAAAAATGTGCTCCTGTCCCCCCTTTGAAAAGGGGGGGAAGGGGGGATTTGGAAGGCGGCGAAACAAAATGAAAATAGTCTCAACAATATCCGAAGCAAGGGAAGCGGTGAAGAGCGCGAGGTCGGCAGGCAAAACCATCGGCCTTGTCCCCACGATGGGGAGTCTGCACGAGGGGCATCTCTCCCTCGTAAGGGCATCAAAATCCGCCTGCGGTTTTACTGCGGCAAGCATATTTGTAAATCCGACGCAATTCAATAGCTCTGAAGATTACAACACCTATCCGAGGGATGCGGGCAGAGACCTGGAGCTTCTGGATAAGGAGGGCGTTGACATGGTTTTTGCTCCTCCGTTTGAGGAGATGTACAGGGAGAAAACCTCCGCATACATTGATATCGGGAAACTCTCCGAAATCTTTGAAGGCAAGTTAAGGCCCGGCCATTTCAGGGGTGTATGCACCGTTGTCTGCAAGCTTTTCAATATCATCACACCCGACCGGGCATATTTCGGCTGGAAGGATGCCCAGCAGTTGATTATCATAAAGAAGATGGTGAAAGCCCTAAATATGCCGGTTGAGGTAATCGGATGTCCGACCGTAAGGGAAAGCGACGGTCTTGCCGCAAGTTCCCGGAACATTTTTATAGCCGCAGGGGAACGGGAGAGGGCGCTATGTTTGTATAAGAGTTTAAAAAAGATAGAGGAATTACTGTTAAAACAGAACATAAGAGACACGGCTATTTTACTTGAAGAAGGCAGGAAGATTATAACTAAGTATCCGGACGTGGAACTTCAATATCTTGAAATAACGGATGCGGAAAATCTTGAGTGCATTGAAGAAGTGAAGGGCAGGGCGCTTGTTCTCGGCGCCATAAAACTCTCCCGCGTCCGCCTTATCGACAACCTAACTCTATCTTTCTAACGACCACTTCCATAACGGTATTATTCTGATTTTAATGCTATCTATTCTTTCTTCCCCTTCTTCATCTTCTGTTATTATGGTGAAATGAGAGGCCTCCAATTCATTTTTTGCCGCAAGTAAACTTTTTATCTCCCGTTCTTTCGTTTTCTTATTGTGCATATCATAACAAACCTGTATAACTTCTTTTATTTTTAAACCTTCTCTGATGACAAAATCAACCTCTCTGTTCTTTTTAGATTTCCAATAATAAAAATCCGCGTTTCTTCTCTTCAATGCAAGAAAAACCATGTTTTCGTAAATATGCCCCGGGTTTTCAGAAAATTTAAAACCTATATTTTTGATTAGACCCGTATCTATTGCATAAAACTTGCCCGGATTGTAAATCTGTTTTTTTATTGAATAGTCAAATAGCGGAACTCTGAAAAAGAGAAAGACATTTTCCAGATAATCAAAATAATTTTTTATCGTAGTTACATTGTTAGCGCCTATAAAAATGCGAAGATTTTCATAACTGCAAATTGTCCCTGTGTTTGAAATGAGGTATAAACAAAGTTCTTTAAACTCCTTTATTTTTCTTATGGAGTACCTTGCAAGCAGGTCGCGGTAAATTATATCTTTAAAATATTGTTCAAGCAGAGTTGCATCCTTTTGTTTTACAACTTCAGGAAATCCGCCGAGAGATAAATACTCCTTAAACATACTTTTTATAGAAACTTTTTTTTCGGTTGTAAATAAATCTCTGTCGTCAACAGAGAAGTTTTTGAGTAAAAGATATTCATTAAAGGAAAATGGCCATAGAATTACCTGCCTGTTTCTTCCTGTTAAAGCAGAAGATATTTCCGAACTTAACAAGGTAGCATTTGACCCGGTAATAAAGACTTTTATATCTTCATATTCATACAGTCTGTTGACCCACTTTTCCCAGCCTTTGATGTTTTGGATTTCATCAAGAAACAAGAACTTTTTACCCTGTGGTTTTTCCGTTCCAAGAAAGGTTTCATACAGTGGCTCAAAGTCGTTGAAATTAAAATCAATAAACCGCTCGTCTTCAAAATTGAGATAGAGAAGGTTGGAGACAGGCAATTTATATTCAGAAATGACATCATCCGCTATCAACTTCATAAGAGAGGATTTGCCGCTTCTTCTAACACCGGTGATTAAAACAATCTCTTTTGACTTGATGTGATTACTTGTTTTCTTCTGAATTGCCCGTCTTATCAACCCCTTTCTTGATAAGAATTTTTCTTTGTGGATTATTATTAACTCCTGTAACTTGCTTTTTTCCATGGCTCTCCTCAATACATTACATTACTATTATAATGTTTTATATAAAACATGTCAATAGCATTATAATATATTGTGATAAGTCCAGAGGATTGTTTACTGAGTTTCTTTATATCTATGCCATTTCATCTTTCCTGATTTGATTTGAGAGACTTTTTTAAAAGGCTGTCTCTGAAATCAGTGTCGGAAAGGATTGTCTCGGTCTGGTCATCTTCTCTTATGCGTTTCATGTGGCAAAACACCATAATTGATGCGGCTATCCATAAACGGAATACAAGCCGCAGAGTTTTTCCAGCCATTTCGATTATCATGTTGAAATAGGTTCCGGCAAAAACCTGGGAAGGGGACAATAAATAGTTGAAAATCGATACCGATAAAATAATTATAAGAAGAAAAGAGAGGATTTGCCGCCAGTTTTGTTTCCACAAAGAAAAGTTATGCTTGAAAGCCATTTTAAGATTAATCTCTTCCTGCACTATAAGATACGGGACGAAAAGAAAAATCAGCAGTACCGAGTGGACAATGGAAGTGATGTATAAATTCCAGCGGAAAGAAAGCAAATCCAATATTATATTAATGAGTATAGCCGAACATTTGCTTATGCCGATAAGTATAAGGAAGAAGAAAAACAACGGCCTGAAAAACCTCAGCGATGATATAAGAACCGGCTTTTTTTCTGTTTTCTCGTTTAGAACGCCTGCTTTGAAAAGTGAAAAAATGTATCCGGTTAACAGCGCCTGAACGAACGCAGACCAGTAAAACATTATTGCCGAATAAATGTGGGCGGGCGCAAGTAATCTTGTTTGTCCGACAGAATTATTCCAAAACAAGGAAGAGCGGACAGCTAATAATATGCCGCCGGAAACTGCTATGACGGAGGCAATAAGGAAGAATGGGATGTTCTTTTCCAAAAATACTGCGGATGAATTCAAGCGGATATTGTTTGTAAGCCTTTAAAAGAGTACCACCGTAAGCCAGTAAAAGTAGACCACCCTGCTGTTTGTTTTTTATCTTGTTTTTAA
>JAFGKM010000016.1 GCA_016928555.1 Candidatus Omnitrophota bacterium
ATAGTGAACATTATAAAACTGAATGAGAGCAACATTGAAAAACTGCTTTCCGATACCGAGAAGATGTTGAAAGAAGGCGGCGTGGCAATTGTCCCCACGGACACGGTTTACGGTTTAGTCTGCGACGGATTGAACGAAAAAGCAAAAGACCGGATTTTTGAGATAAAGGGACGTTCAGAGAATAAACCTCTCATTGGGTTTGTGGATAGTATAGGGAAGGTCAAGCAGTTTGCGGAGATACTTCCTGAAAATATATCTCTTCTGGAAAAATCATGGCCCGGAGCAGTTACGGTTGTATTAAAAGCGAAAACAAACCTTTACCGCATCACTTCCGGCGAAGGAAAAACGGCATTCAGAATCCCCGGCCACAAATTTCTTCTGATGCTCATAAAGAGGTTTGACATGCTTGCATCAACAAGCGCAAACATATCCGGCGGTAAAACGCCTTCCCGTATAGAAGACATACCGGATATAGTTAAAGAGAAGGCTGACATTGTAATAGACGGCGGCGTACTGCCGGGCAATCCCTCGGAAATCTGGGACATCACCGGCAAAGCCCACATCCAGTTGCGGTAAAGAGGGAAAATCCAAATCCCTCATCTTGAAAGAGTATCAGGAAGCATTCGGGATAAAGGGGGAATGCACAATGAAAGTGGGTTTAGGAAGCGACCATGCGGGTTATGACCTGAAGGAGTTTCTGAAAAAGCAGTTGAAGAAAGAAGGGTTTGAGGTGGTTGACTACGGGACGCATATAAAGAAATCCGTGGATTATCCGGATTATGCCGAGAAGGTTGCGGCCGGAATCCAGAAGAAGGAGGTTGCCGCGGGGATTCTTATGTGCGGGACAGGAATAGGCGTGAGCATAGCCGCAAACAAATTTTCAGGCGTACGGGCGGCAAGGTGCTGTACGTTGCAGGATGCGGTTCTGGCAAGAGAGCACAACGACGCGAACGTCCTGACTCTCGGCGGAAGGCTGGTGGGCAGCGAACTTGCCCTTGAGATTGCGAAGACCTTTCTTGAGACCCCGTTCTTGAAGGGCAGGCACCTGAGAAGGGTCAATAAGATAAAGAAAACAGACAAATGAATAAACCCCCCTACATCCCCCCCTTGCAAAAGGGGATACGGGGGGATTTGGATAGAGAGCAAAATGACTACTCCACAGGGTTTTATTTCTGAAAAACTTCCTTTTATCCAGCCTGAAAGGCTTTTTCGAACACTGAAAGAAAGAGCTTACTTTATATGGCTGGACACCTGCCTGCGCGGCCGCAGTCAAAAATACTCCGTTATTGCCTTTGACCCGTTTCTCGTGTTTAAGAGCAAAGGGAAAAGGATAACCGTTTCCGGTAGCGGAAGTGAAAAGAAATTTTGCGGAGACCCCTTTGAAGCGCTGAACAGCCTGCTGGGGAAATACAGGGGCGATTACCCCGGCTTTTTTTCTCCCGGCGCACTCGGATTTTTCTCCTATGACCTCGGCTGGCAGATTGAAAAACTGCCGGATAAAGGCGTTGATGACCTGGAACTGCCGGATATATGCCTCGGGTTTTACGATACCGTTTTTCTGATAGACCGCAGGGAGAAATGCCTGACGGCTCTTTCGGCAAACCTGCAGGGAGAAAATGAGAGGAGTTTCAAATCTGCTTTCCTGGAAAAGACCGGACTGATTAAAAAAATACCGGCGGACAGGAGCATGCACGAAGAATATTCGGCTGATATAAAAAAGTTTTCTTCAAATATTTCCTATGAGCGGTATGTAAGGTCCATCGGAAAAATAAAGGATTATATAGCAAACGGAGATGTTTACCAGATAAACTTTGCCCAGCGGCTGGAGGCGGAAGGCGTTTTTTCCCCGGAAGCCGTTTATACAAAGATCAGGAAGGTCAATCCCACCGCCTATTCCGGCTATTTCAATGCCGGCAATTTCCTTCTCCTCTCTAATTCTCCGGAAATCTTTCTCAGAAAAGAAGGAATGAAGGTCATGACAAAGCCGATGAAGGGAACCCGGCCGAGAGGCATGAGCAGGCGTGAGGATGAGAGATACAGGAAAGAGTTGACGGCATCGGCCAAGGATAAGGCGGAGCTTGTCATGATAGTTGACCTGGAGAGAAACGATATAGGCCGGGTATGCAGATACGGGACCGTCAAAGTCAAAAAACTTCAGCAGGTGGAAAGCTATAAGACGGTTTTCCAGACTACGGCTCTCGTAGAAGGCGCTCTTAATGGGGGGGTGACCTCTGTTGATTTGCTGAGAGCCACCTTTCCCGGCGGCTCGATAACAGGGGCGCCCAAAATAAGGGCGATGGAGATTATAGAAGAGCTTGAACCCAATAAAAGGGCGTTTTATACCGGCAGTATGGGGTATCTGGGGTTTAACGGAAACATGGAACTGAATATACTTATCAGAACGATACTGCTGAAGGGAAGCCGGTTATACTATCCGGTAGGCGGAGGCATTGTGTGGGACAGCAGTCCCGAGGCGGAGTACGAGGAGACGATGACAAAGGCGAAATCTCTCTTCCTGACACTGGGGTGTGACTATGGAAAATCCCCCTTAGATTTCCCCTTTGTCAAAGGGGGAAGGAAACATTATATTCCCTCCTTTAATAAAGGAGGGTCAGGGAGGATTTAGAGGGGATTTAAAGAAAATCCTTGGGGGTTGAAATGACAGCTTTACAAAAAAACTTTTATATTCTTAACGGCAGGGAAGTTTCTGAAAAAGAGATTTTTCTAAGCATCCTTAAGCGCGGATTCCTTCACGGTGACGGGGTTTTTGAGACCCTGAAGGCTGAAAACTTCAGGATTTTAAGATGGGGCGGCCACTGGGAGCGTTTGCGGAAAGGAGCCGGCGTATGCGGCATTGAGATTGGCGAGGAAAGCGTTAAACTTAGAAAAAGGATAGTAACAGCCCTGAAAAAAAACGGCCTTGACAGGGCATATATAAGGATTAATGCATGGAGAAAAGCCACGGAATCTTTTGACCCCGGAGATGAACAGCGTGCAGAAATTCTGGTCCTGATGAAAAAATACAAGCCGTACCCTGAAAAATTCTACAGGGATGGGATAAGGTGCATTATAAGCAAAACTTATTTCAAAAACGATAAATCGCCGCTTACCCGCATAAAATCATTAAACTACCTTGAAAACATCCTCGCCCGGACCGAAGCGAAGAAACAGGGATATGACGACAGCATCCTTCTTAATACCGAAAGGTATCTTGCTTCGGCATCGGTATCAAATCTTTTTTTTGTTAAAGGCAAAAAGATATTTACGCCTTCCGTTTCCTGCGGCATTCTGCCCGGCATAACCAGGAAAGACGTTCTTGAGATATGCGGCAGGCACGGAATAAAAACAGAGGAAGGGAAGTTTTTTCAAGGAGACTTGAAAAAAGCGGATGAAGTTTTTCTGACAAACTCTCTTATGGGCGTCATGCCTGTCCGTGCGATAAAAAACATCTTTACAGGAAAACAATTTTCCTGCGCAGTATTTTTAAGAGAAGAACTCAAAAACACCAATTAAAGCGAGAGCTTTCGCAGGTCGTCTTCATCCAGTCCCAGATAATGCCCTATTTCGTGAAAGAAAACTTTCTCAATTCTTCTTTCCAGCTGTTCTCTTGTTCTGCATCCGCGTTCTATCGGTCCCTTGAAGAGAGTTATTTTATCAGGCATGACGAGGGAATATCCCGGATTTTTCCTTTTCGAGTATGGAATGCCGTGGTATAGGCCGAGCAGGTTGGGACTCGTTCCTTCTTCCACAAAAAACTCCACGTTTTCAAGCTTGTCCTTTATAACCTTCGGCAGACTTTCATGTTTAGCCGCAACGATTTTTTCAAACTCTTCTTTTGTGATTGTCATTTTCTTTGTTTTTAAGATATCCGTTACAGTATATCATATTTCGTACGTTGTATTTGACAGGAAGCTCTTAAAATTATACATTATTGCCCATAATAAACGGGAGATACCATGATAATAATAGGGGAGCTGATAAACGCAACGAGGAAGTCCATAGCGCAGGCGATTGAGAAAAAGGACAGGGAGTACATAAAAAAAATTGCGCAGAGGCAGATTGCAAACGGGGCGGATTACGTTGACCTCAATGCAGGCACGGGGAAAGGGCAGGAAACGGAAATATCCGACATGGAATGGCTTGTGGACATCGTGAATGAACTGGGGGACGTGCCTGTCTGCATGGACAGTTCCGACCCTTCCGTCATAAAGAGCTGTCTTGGCAGGATAAAAAGTTCGGACAGGATGATAAATTCCATCAACGGCGAAAACAGCAGGATAGAGAAATTACTCCCGGTTATAAAAGAAAACAATACATGCAAGGTAGTCGGGCTGACGATGGATGATGCGGGCATTCCGAATAATGTTGAGAAAAGGGTTGAGATAACCTCTAAGATTGCAAGTCTTCTGGAAGGAGTTGGAGTTAAGAGAGAAGATATTTTCATAGACGCTCTTGTGCAACCAATCAGCGTAGATATGAAAAACGGGAATATTTTCATGGAAAGCATAATTGCCATAAAGACAAAATTTCCCGGGATTAAGACAACCTGCGGCTTGTCCAACGTATCCTTCGGACTGCCTAACAGAAAATTGCTGAACAAGTATTTTATCGCTCTTTCAATATCAGCCGGCCTTGATTCCGCAATCACCGACCCTAATGACGAAGGAATCAGGGAGGCCGTCTGTCTGGCTGAAACATTGACAGGCAAAGACGAATATTGTATGGATTATATAAAGATGTGCCGTGAATGTGCTAATAAAACAAGCGTATAGGGTATGGCGTAGAGCGTATAGAAAAACTTTAAAAATAAAAAGTATGTAACTATACGCTAAACGCTCTACGCTGAACGCTGGTGTTTATCGGGGCGTGGCCCAGTCCGGCTTAGGGCACCTGAATGGGGTTCAGGGGGTCCCCGGTTCGAATCCGGGCGCCCCGACTTAATTAATACAGTGGGAAGCGGTTAATGATAAGTGGTAAGTTAAAAACGAGCAAATTGTTGAAGAGGATTCGAACATGTTGGTTCGAACCGAGGCGCGTTTTTCCCCGGATTAGCACTCTCTGATTTGCTGGTGCCGAGCTCGTGCCAATCGTTTTTCAGATAGCACAATCCGGGCGCCCCGACCAATTGAAACAGTAGCAAGTGGTTAATGATAAGTGGCAAGTTAAAAACGAGCGAATTGTTGAAGAGGATTCGAACACTGGTTCGAATGTTAGTTCAGAAATAAAAAATGGATGTAAAAGAGGCGATTAAGAAAAGAAGGACTATAAGGAGATTTAAGCAACAGGAGATTTCGGGAAAAACTCTTGAATCTCTTATTGATGCCGCCCGCGTTGCCCCGAGCGGCATGAATATTCAGCCTCTGGAGTTTATAGTCGTCACCGAAAAAGATATTCTTGACGGTATTTTCCCTTTACTCGGATGGGCAGGGTATTTAGGGCCCGGCGGGCCGCCTCCCGAAGGTAAAAGGCCTGTTTGTTACATAGCGGTTATTTACAACAAGGATATTAAAACGCCCACTCCCTCATACGATGCAGGGGCTGCCGTAGAAAATATACTTTTACTTGCAACGTCGGAAGGCGTAGGGACATGCTGGATAGGCTCGGTAAAAAGAAAAGAACTTGCAAGTATTTTGAATTTACCGTATAATTATGAAATAGATTCTGTAATAGCGTTGGGATATCCAGACGAATCTTCCGTTGTTGAAGAATTTGAGGGATCAATTAAATACTGGAAAGATGCTGACGGGAAGATGCATGTTCCCAAAAGAAACATAAAAGATATTTTGCACTTTAATAAATTTTTTAAAAAAACTTGACAGTTTTTCAAAACGTGGTAAAGTTATACATTAAATAACGCAGCACGCAGTAAAAAAACTGAAGAAAGGAGGAGATGAAAATGGCGGAAAAGAAAAATAATCCGGCAGGGGTAGTGATTCTGATAATAATTATCCTGGTGGCGCTTTTCTTTATCATTAAGCAGGCTATGCCGAGAAGGGTGCCTGCTCCGACAGAACTTCCACCCATGATGGAAGGACCGGAGATGCCTCCTATGGAAGAGATGCCGGCACCCCCGGCACCACCGGCTGAAGAGATGTAAACTGCAAAAGAGTTTTTAAAAAAGTGCGAAAAAAAATCCCTTGACAGGGGGAGGTGAAAAGGGTATACTCTCTCTGCAAAGGTGAAAAATGTTCTTTGTAAATTTGGAGGTATTCGGGCCTCAAAAAGTTTCTCTGAGGGTTTGATCCTGGCTCAGGGTGAACGCTGGCGGCGTGCCTAACACATGCAAGTCGAGCGACGAACTCGGGGAATTTTATTTTCGGATAGAATTTCCCGGGGGAAAGTGGCGGACGGGTGAGTAACACTTAAGTAACCTCCCCCTTGGACCGGAATAATCCGCTGAAAGGCGGACTAATACCGGATAATCTTTTTTAGTGGATTCACTTTAAAAGCAAAGGTCTGTTGCAAAACAGGCTGTCGAGGGATGGGCTTGAGTCCTATCAGCTAGTTGGCAGGGTAACGGCCTACCAAGGCGAAGACGGGTAGCTGGTCTTAGAGGACGACCAGCCACACGGGGATTGAGACACGGCCCCGACTCCTACGGGAGGCAGCAGTGAGGAATATTGGACAATGCCCGAAAGGGTGATCCAGCGACGCCGCGTGAGTGATGAAGGCCTTCGGGTCGTAAAACTCTGTCAAGCGGGAAGAATTTCGTTCACACGAATGACGGTACCGTTAAAGGAAGCCCCGGCTAATTCCGTGCCAGCAGCCGCGGTAATACGGGAGGGGCAAGCGTTACCCGGATTTATTGGGTGTAAAGGGTCCGCAGGCGGTTAGGTATGTCAGTTTTTAAATACTCTGGCTCAACCAGAGAATCGGGACTGAAACTGCTTAACTTTGAGTTCAGAGGGGGAAAACGGAACTGCCAGTGTAGCGGTGGAATGCGTAGATATTGGCAGGAACACCAGTAGCGAAGGCGGTTTTCTACTCTGAAACTGACGCTCAGGGACGAAAGTGTGGGGAGCGATCGGGATTAGATACCCCGGTAGTCCACAC
>JAFGKM010000092.1 GCA_016928555.1 Candidatus Omnitrophota bacterium
GAGGAGGAGCCCTGTGGTTCCCTTTATGACGGCGGAGTCAAACCCTGCCTGCACAATGCCCATCATGGGACCGCCCATCTTCAGTTCGTATTCCTTTAATATCTCTCCGGATTCAGCCGCAAAACATGTGCGTACCATATCGGCAAACGGAGTGCCTATTCTGACAATGAAATTGCCGGATTTCGCCGCATTATCTCCTCCGGCGGTAACAACCCGTTCAATGAGCGGCATGCCTTCATATACCGCCCTGTATATTGAATATACTGTCCCGGTATTGAGAACCACGGCGCCGACGTCAAACGGAAGTCCGCCTTCGGGAACTTCTCTGTCAAGAAGTTTCTTTATAAGCGTCTTCTCCGCGCCCTGGGGATATTTCGTTTTGGGCGCCGCCATTTCCACGTCCGCAAAATTCTCTTTATGGCGCATCACGGATTCCATCGCCTCTCTCTTGTTGTCTTCTATCGCGAAAACGACCTTTTTAACACAAAGAAGTTTCTGCACAACTCCTATCCCCTTCAGCAATTCAAGAGGACGTTCTATCATCAGCCGGTTGTCGGCATTGAGATACGGCTCGCACTCGCATCCGTTTATAATCAGAGTATCAACCGGTTTCGGAGGGCAGAGTTTCACCGAAGAGGGAAACATAGCTCCGCCAAGTCCTACAATCCCTTTATCTCTCAGGATTTCCAAAAGTTCCGGATTCGGAATGTTCTCCCAGTTTGAAAGCGGCTTTATTGAAGCGTCCGGAGTATCTAAACCGTCATTCTCTATCACTATTGCCGGCTGGGGCTTTCCCGAAACGGGATGTATTTTTTCTTCAACCGCTGTTACCCTGCCGCTTACGGAAGAATGCACGGGAGATGAAATAAAACCCGCGCTCTCCCCTGTCTTCTGCCCCATTTTCACATTGTCGCCCGCCTTCACAACAGGCTTTGCGGGCAGTCCGGTATGTTGTGAAAGGAAAATAAATACCTGCTTTGGCGCGGGAAATTTCTCAAGCGGCTTTGCTTCAGTCTCTTCCTTCCTTTCCGGCGGATGTACGCCTCCGTAAAAACCCTCTATCCTTTCATTCCTGTTGAGCGCCTCCGTTTTCTGTTTTTCATCAACGCGGAAAACGTCGTAATTCCTTATCTCAACCGTGTCCGCAAAACCCCTTTTCTGGGTCTGCAGGCGTTTGTATATCTCAACCCATGCGCACGGAAGTTCCTTGTTCACCTCGCATTTGCCGTCCTTGTCAGCTCCGCCGCACGGGCCGTTAACAAGACTTTTGGCGCAGTCAACTATCGGGCAGATTCCTCCTGTCTTTTCCAGGTAGCACTGTCCGCATGCGGCGCACTTTTCCTTTTCAAGAGCGATACCGTGGTATCCGGCAATGCTCGTGGCATTTCCGCTCTGCGGTATTGAATCCGCAAGGGCAATAACCTTCCTCTTTTTTCCGGCGCATTCCGAGGCGGCAAACTGGATGCCTAAGCCGCAGGAGATTACAGCAACCGGTACGTTTCCGCTTAAACTCCTAAGGATTTTTCCGGTAAGGTGGTTATTGCACAGGAAATCCACGGATTCGCAGTTGATTATTTTTGTCCCGGAATTTTCAAGCATCTCTTTAAGCATGCCGCATTCAGGTTCATTGTCTGTCGTAAATTCCTTATAGCACTTCCGGCACGATAAAACGAATATCTCGGGAATTCCGTCAAGAATCTCCCGTATCTCTTTTTCGTTTTTCAGCCTGTATTTGGTGTAGTCAATCACTGTTGTTTCGCCCATTTGGCGGCCCTCACCACATTCCTCAATAAAATCGCCGTTGTGACCGGACCGACTCCTCCGGGAACAGGCGTTATAAGAGATGCGTTTTCTTTTGCAGTTTCAAATTCAACATCGCCGACAATCTTATCCTCTACCCTGTTTATACCGACGTCAACGACCACCGCACCTTTTTTTATCCATGCGCCGGGGATGAGATTTGCCTTTCCCACCGCAACAATTAAAATATCGGCGCGCCTTACATGTTCTTCAAGCATCCCTGCCTTGCTGGTTCCTATGTGGCATATGGAAACCGTGGCGAACTTATCCACAAGCAGAAGTGCAACCGGCTTGCCCACGATATCGCTGTGCCCCACCATGACAACCTCTTTTCCGTACAGGTCAATCCCTGTGGAATCAACTATTTCCTTCACCGCAAGAGCGGTGCACGGAGCAAGAAAAGGCTTGCCGTAGACAATCCAGCCCATGTTGGCGGGATTCACGCCTTCAACATCCTTGCGCGGGGATATGGCCGCCTGAATTTTCCTCATATCCATTCCCTGCGGAAGCGGCAGTTGAAGGATGATGCCGGTAACCGAAGCGTCGCCGTTCAGCTTTTCAACTTCGGAGAGAAGCTGTTCTTCGGTAATATTTGCCGCAAGGGTTTTCAGTTCATAAAGGATGCCTGCCTTTTCACAGTTTTTCTTCTGCTGTTTAACGTATACTGCGCTGGCGGCGTTTTCCCCGACCTGGACAGCCGCAAGCTTTGGCTCTATGCCGCCGGCCTTCAACTCCGCCATTTCCGTTACAACCTCCGCCTTTGTCTTTTCCGCAATCGCCTTTCCGTCAATTAGATTATTTCCTTCCAAAGTAGACATTTTTTCTCCCAAATCCCCCCTTTAATTCCCCCTTTAATAAAGGGGGATAGAGGGGGATTTATCACTTCTTTTCCTCCAGTCCTGTTAGTATCTTTCTGTAAACAGCTTCTCCCCGGTTTACAATTTCATTTTCTATTGCCGCCATTTCATCCGTGCTTTTTCGGACAAAAGCGCCGTCTTCCATAAATTTCAGGTTAATTATAACGTTGAGCTTTGCGGTGTGAAACGAAGAAACCGCCAGAGATGCCGCAATGCCCGTATCGGATATAAGGTTTTTGTTTCCCTTTTCCGCAAGAAACTCAACAAACTCAATAATTTTCAGACTTATTTTACATATATCCAGATGAATTGCAACTGATTTTTTCATATACTCTTCCGCGGCGGCTGTATTTTTTTCCGCGGAATACTTTCTTATATTGTTATAAACAACGCTGTCTTCTTCAATATACGCGGACAGTTTTTGCAGAATATCGCCGTTTTCCGCTTTTATCTTTTCCAGTTCAGCGGCATGCGCGGCATACTTTTCCTTTCCGATGGTGTAGTTCAAAACCATGTTGATAAGCGAGGAACAGATAGCGGCGACGCATGCAACAGCGCTTCCGCCGCCCGGGGCGGGAGTCCTTGCTGATACTCTTTCAAGATAATTTTTTAACGGCTCATCCAGATAATTAAAAGCGTTTCCCATTTTATTCCAACAGCCTTTTGTATTTTTCATAATTCTCATCCCACAGAGAGGTCTCTTTCGGCTGATAGATAAAAAGCGGAAACGACTTTCTCACAACTTCCCGTAACTGCGGGATATCCGAAATCTCGTTGTTTGCCATCGCCTGAACCAGCAGGTTGCCCGCCGCAGTCGCTTCAACTGGTCCGGCGATAACGACTTTTTTCGTTGCCGAAGCGGTAAACTGCGAAAGCAGTTTATTCTGCGAGCCGCCTCCGACAACATGGATGTCTTCTATCCTGTTGCCTATTATATCCTCCATGCTTGCAACCGCATACCTGTAATACATCGCCAAGCTTTCAAGAATCACCCGCGCAATCTGCGGGATGCCCTCGGGAACCTTCTGTCCCTTTTTCCGGCAGTATTCGCATATTCTTTCCGGCATGTTCCCGGGAGGAAGAAAATCAGCGTCATTCACGTCAATGAAGGAAAGAAACGGCTGTGCGGAAGAAGCCGCCTCCGCAATCTGTTCGTAGGAAAGAACCTGCCCCTCCTTTTCCCACTGCCTCCTGCACTCCTGCAAAATCCACAACCCCATTATATTCTTCAGAAACCTTATGCTTCCTCCGTACCCGCCTTCATTGGTGAAATTGCGGCTGAAGCTTTTTTCATTGATTATGGGATTTTCCGTCTCCACGCCGAGAAGCGACCACGTACCGGAAGAAAGATACGCCCATATGCCTTCACTCACGGGAATAGAGACAACGGCTGAAGCCGTATCGTGACAGCAGACCGCGTAAACAGGAATGTCCATCGATATGCCGAGTTCATCCTTCAGTCCGCCCGAAATATTACCCAGCAGAGTCCCCGGAGCGACAACCTCAGGCAAAAAACGGTCTGGTATCTGCAAACTTTCAAGTATATCCCTCGCCCAGCCTCCCCTCGGACCGTCCGGCTTTCCCTCAACGGACGAATTGTACATCTGGGACGTTGTCGCTATCGTATATTCTGCGGATTTGCAACCTGTCAGGAAAAAATTGAAAAGGTCCGGCATGAAAAGAAGCTTGTCTGCCGAATCAAGCATATACGGAAATTCTTTTTTTGTTGCATAAAGTTGATAAAGGGTATTTATGGGCATAAACTGGATGCCCGTCTCTTCAAATATTTTTCCCTTTGGAACAATATTGAAAACCTCTTCCGGCATTCCGTCCGTGCGCCCATCCCTGTAGTGGAAAGGGTTGGAAAGAAGGAGTCCGTTCGCGCCGAGTAAACCGTAGTCAACGCCCCACGTCGTAACCCCTATGCCGGAAATATCTCCCTCCTTCTTAGCTTCGGCGATGATTTTTTTTATCTCGGAAAAAATCGCAAGGACATCCCAGTATATATGGGAATGCAGTCTTACGTTATGGGTGGGAAACCGGTGAATCTCCTTTATTGAAATCCTGTCGCCGGTAAATTCGCCGAGTATGCCTCTTCCGCTTTCCGCGCCAAGGTCTATCGCCACGAATTTTTTAGTTTCCATGGCTTATACTTTATCCTTTCCATGTATTATTGTCAATCAGAACCGCTGGATTTATATTCCGTATATTTCCTTCAGCAGGTTGATGAAATACTTGTAATTTTCAAGCGAGATATCCGAAGAAACGGAATGGTCTATGCCGGGAATGTAGCCGCCCTCTTCTATGACGGAAGCTTTTTTCATCACTTCCCTTTTTATATTCTCTTTTCCTTTCGCAATCTCCCTTTTGTCTATACCCCCGACCATCCTTATTTTTTTGCCGTACCTTTTCCTCAAATCAACGGGGTCCATGTCTGCCGCAACCTCGCAGGGCGCAAAAAGATTTATACCCGCCTCGAAGTACAAATCCATGAACGGATTAAGATTGCCGTCGCTGTCATAATAGAAAATATCCACGCCATAACTCTTCGCCGTATCGCACACCTTCTTATACCGAGGGAGCAAAAACCTTTTGAACATTCCGGGAGAAATGAGAGTGGAGGTCTTATATGCTATGTCTTCCCCGAAACCGAGATAATCAATTTTTATATTTGGACATATTCTTTTAATTCCTTCAAGGCATATAAGGTTTATCCTTTCAAAAAGTTCATCCACAAGTCCGGGCGCGTCGTGGAAAAGATACGAGGAATATTCAACCCCCGCAAGATTCCGCAAAATCCCGTAATAACAGCCTCCGTCCAGATAAAGAATGTAATCCCTGCTTTCGTCCGCCCATCCTTTTTTCTCTGCATCCTGTCCGGCGGGCCATCTTTCTTCCATAAAACTGAGGTCAAAATGTTCCTTGATAATCCTTTCAAGGTCGGCCGGCTTCTTAACGGGGAAATCAATCCATTCAGGCATCGTGGTAGAGTCCTTGAAATCCCTTATCGTCCTGCCGAAGGAATCCGTCTTTATTATCTCGCGGCTGTTTTCGGAGATAATCTTTTCCGCGGGGAGAGGGTACAGTCCGGTCGAAGGCCCGGCATACCTCATCTTTCGCGAAGCCAGCATTGAAATTCCGAAATAACCTTCAAAATCATCATTCAGCGGGAACCCTTCCCTGTGCCACCGCGCAAGCGTGTCGGCCCAGACGCCGTTTACGTTGTCAAAAGGGGGATGGTCAACCTTCTCAAAACGCATTGTCCCGAGAAACCTTTCCCTGTCATTCATTTTTGCCCCTTATGTCCTCACTGTCTATTTGTACTGCAAATTTACGCCGCCCTGCAACAATATCTGCGATATTAAAGACCCCTTTAGAC
>JAFGKM010000093.1 GCA_016928555.1 Candidatus Omnitrophota bacterium
AAGGAGGAGAAGAATGATATTTGCACAGGCCGCCGCGCCGCAGGGCGGGGCAATTGTAAGCCTTCTGCCGTTGATTATGATATTTTTCGTTTTTTATTTTCTTCTGATTATGCCCCAGCAGAAGAAGCAGAAGGCGCACAAGAAGATGCTGGAAGAATTGAAGGAAGGGGATAAGGTTGTGACCGTAGGCGGGGCGATGGGCTTAATCGGAAAAATCAAGGATAATGTCGTGACGATTGAGTTCAGGGACGGTGTCAAGATAGATTACCTGAAGAGCGCCGTGTCCCAGGTTATGAAGCCGCAAAATGGATGATAAGAAAGAGATGGAAGAGAAGTTCCCTCCCCAGTATAATTCCAAAGGCATAGAAGACGGGCTGTACGATTTATGGGAGGAAAAGGGATATTTTACCGCCTCAAGCCATAAGGCCGGCGGAAAAAAATACGTTGTTGTCATACCTCCGCCCAATATAACAGGTTTTTTGCATATGGGGCATGCCCTCAATAATACCATTCAGGATATTCTTGTGAGGTGGAAAAGGATGGCAGGCTTCAATGCTTTATGGGTGCCGGGAACGGACCATGCCGGGATAGCAACCCAGAACGTCGTTGAGAAGATGCTCGGCAAAAAAAACGTTCACAGGAAAACTCTCGGCAGGGAGAAGTTTATTGAAGAGGTGTGGAAGTGGAAGGAGGAGTACGGCTCAAGGATAATTTTCCAGTTGAAGAAACTCGGGGCCTCCTGCGACTGGAGCATGCAGAGGTTCACAATGGACGAGGGCTTGTCCCGCTCTGTAAAGGAAGCGTTTGTGCTTCTTTATAACAAAGGGCTTATTTACAGGGGCGAAAGGATTATAAACCGATGCTGCAGGTGCGGGACCGCGCTTTCCGACGAGGAGGTTGAATACAGGGATGAGGATTCCTTCCTGTACTATCTTAAATATCCTCTTGAGGATGGCGGATTTATTGAGGTTGCAACGACGAGGCCGGAGACTATGCTGGGCGATACCGCCGTGGCGGTTAACCCTGCGGACGCAAGATACAAAAAGATTATCGGGAAAAACGTGAAACTGCCTTTTGTGGACAGGATAATTCCCGTTATCGCCGATGACGCCGTTGAGAAGGATTTCGGGACGGGAGCGGTGAAGGTCACCCCGAGCCACGACCCTGCGGATTTTGAAATGGGAAAGCGGCATGACCTCCCGTTTGTGACTGTGATGAATGAAGAAGGCGTAATGAATGAGAATGCCGGAATCTTTAAGGGGTTGGACCGTTTCAAATGCAGGGAGGAGATAGTCAAAGGACTTGAGAGCGCCGGTTTTCTTGCCAAAACCGAGCCCCATGCCAACAGGGTGGGGTGCTGTTACAGGTGCGGCAATTTAGTGGAGCCGTATCTCTCGGCGCAGTGGTTTGTGAAGATGGCGCCGCTTGCGAAACCCGCCATAGAGGCGGCGGAAAAAGACGAATTGAAGTTTTATCCGGAACGATGGAAAAAGGTTTATCTGAACTGGCTTTACAATATAAGGGACTGGTGCATAAGCAGGCAGATATGGTGGGGGCACAGGATTCCCGTATGGTATTGCAGGGATTGTGCGGCAAAGAGCGCTGAAGGCGGGGAGCAGAAAGGCGTTTTTGTTTCCGCCGATACGCCTGCCGCATGCCCGGAATGCGGCGGTTCAGAAATATACCAGGACCCGGATGTGCTTGACACATGGTTTTCCTCGTGGCTGTGGCCTTTCTCGGTTTTCGGCTGGCCGGAAAAGACAAAAGAACTTGAAACTTATTATCCCACCGATACGCTCGCGACCGCGCAGGAAATTCTTTTTTTCTGGGTGGCGAAGATGGTTATGGCCGGCAATGAGTTTATGGGCGGGACTCCTTTTGAGAACGTCCTCATCCACGGCACCGTAAGGGACAAAACAGGCAGGAAGATGAGCAAGTCCCTTGGGAACGTCATAGACCCGGTCAAGATTATAGAAGATTACGGAGCTGACAGCCTAAGGTTCAGCTTAATCTCCATGACCGCTTCCGGGCAGGACGTGTTTCTTTCCCCCACATTTTACATCAAGGGAAGGAATTTTATGAACAAGCTCTGGAATGCCTCGCGGTTCATTGCCTCGGCGGCGGATAATAACGGAGTTTCAGGGATTGAACTTCCACGGGATGCGAATGATTTACTTTTTCCCGAGTTATGGATTATTGCAAAACTTGACGGCGTCACGGAAAACGTGAATGCGTCTCTGGAATCTTTCCGGCTCAACGAGGCGCTCAATTCCCTTTATGATTTTTTCTGGCATGATTTCTGCGACTGGTATCTTGAGATATCCAAGGTGCATCAGGAGCAGAACGCCGAATATTTCAGGAATACCGTTTTACCCGTGCTTTTTCACGTGCATCTTTCCGTGATGAAAATGCTTCATCCTTTCATCCCGTTTATCACGGAAAAAATATGGAGGATTTTCTCCGGGTACTGCGTTCCGGAAACAGAGAGCATAGTTGTCAGCAGTTGGCCGGTCCCGCGCGCCGTTTCCCGAAACAGGGAATTGAGGGATGAAGTGAAAAAGATAGAGGATATCATTGAGGTGGTGACAACGATAAGGGATATAAAAACAAGGTTCGGGGTTCCCGTGGTGAAACCCATTGACTGCTTCTTTGAAAGAAAGCCTGAAGGCCTTGAGGCGGCCGTAATATCAAGGCTGGCTGGTGTCGGAAATATAATAGCATACGGGAAAAAGGGGGAATCTGCGGGCAATATGCTGGTGAAGAACTTGAGGCAGGGTAGACTCGGGATGTCCTTTGAAGGTATAATAGACATTTCAAAAGAAACAAGCAAGCTTATTAACGAGAGAGAAAAGCTGAAAGGATATTTTGAAAAGATTGACGCCAAATTGAGAAATGCGGAGTTTATGAACAAGGCGCCGGAAGAGGTTAAGGAAAAAGAGAGAGAGAAGAAGAGGCAGATAGAAGAGGCGCTGAATAATCTTGAAAAGGATATGGATTTTTTGCAGGGGAAATAGAAAAGGAGAAAGACAATGGAAGCATTTGTGGAATTGAGCGGCAAGCAGGTAAAGGTAAAGGAAGGCATGGAGTTTTCGGTTTTCCGGCTTGACGGCAAAAAGGCCGGAGACAAGATAAAGCTGACTCCTGTCTGCTGTATTGACGGGAGCAATCTCATTGTTGAAAAAAAAGAGCTGAAGAACATTAAGGTCAACTGTGAAGTTATCAGCGAAAAGAAAGGCGATAAAATCTACTCCTTCAAGAAGAAGGCGAAGACTGGCTATAAGAAAGGCTACGGGCACAGGGACAGGCTGACTGTTATTAAGGTTGAAAGCATAACCAAGAAGTGACAGTAAATCAATTTCATCCGGAGAGCGGCGTTGGATGTGTCGTCGGCTTTCTCAGCGTATTGCTCACATACGCCTCGTTGCCTCCTTCTTCCCGCCTTGCTCTCCGGCGAACTTAATTTACTGCAAAAAAAAGATATGAAGAGCCTAAAAGATGTCTCAGAACATACTTTTGCCGGCAGAAAAGCCATTCTCGTAGGCTTCAGGGAGAGAAGAGAGAGTGAAACCGAAGAAGCGGTGAAAGAACTGGAATTTTTGTGCACGACGCTTAAGCTTAAGGTCGTCAGAAATTTCATTTACAAACCTGATTTCATAAACCCCGCCACATACATCGGAAAAGGAAGGCTCCAGGAGATAAAGGAATATTCCGACGGAGAAAAACCCGACTTTGTAATTTTCGGCAATGAGCTCAACCCCGTACAGCAGAGGAACGTGGAAGATGCTCTTAAGGTGAGGGTTATGGACAGGACAGAGCTCATCCTGCACATATTCGGCGAGCACGCAAAATCCAAAGAGGGCAAGATACAGGTTGAGCTTGCCCAGCTGAATTATCTCCTGCCGAGGCTGACGGGATACGGCATATCTCTTTCGCGCATAGGCGGAGGGCTCGGCACAAGGGGCCCCGGTGAAATGAAGCTGGAAGTTTACAGGAGAAAGATAAAGGAAAAAATCCACCGGTTAAAGAAGGAGATGGAAGACATAGAGCGCCACAGGGAGGTTATACGGGGGTCGCGGAAGAGAAAGAATTTTCCGTCCGTCGCCGTTATAGGGTATACCAACGTAGGGAAAAGCAGTCTTATCAACAAGCTGAGTTCCGCCGATTTGTATGTTGCCAATAAACTTTTTTCTACGCTTGACCCTGCGACGAGAGCCGTTTACCTGGGCGATAACACGATATGCCTCATGAACGATACCGTCGGGCTTCTCTATAATATACCGCACCACATGATAGAGGCGTTCAAGTCAACGCTGGAGGAAGTTAAGTTCAGCGACCTTATACTGTGCGTTTACGACGGTTCCGCAGGCATGCTTGAAAAACAGCGCAGTACGATATCCGAAGTGTTGAAAATCCTTTCTTCCGAAGAGAAGCCGCATCTGGACGTTTACAACAAAACAGACCTTTTGAACCCCGAAGACAGAAATATGCTTGGCAGTGCAAATCCCGGCGGGATGATGGTTTCGGCTCGTACAGGGGAGGGGCTTTCGGAGCTCAAGGAAATTATAAGGAAAAGATTACATGAAAATCCGGTTGAATCCAGAGGATGAAAAGAAGGTAAGGGAGATAGAAGGCGTAATAAAAAAAGGGAAAAGATTCCTTCTTACGACGCATTACAACATTGACGGGGATGCCATCGGAAGCGAACTGGCGCTGTACGGGATGCTGAAGAGGATGGGTAAAGAGGCGGTGATTGCGAATCAGGACAGCATCCCCGCCATCTACAGGTTTCTGCCTTACTCCGGAAAGGCCGGTGCAGGGGTTCCCGATTCGCGGATAAAGCCGGATGTGAGCATAGTTATTGACTGCGGTTCCGCGGACAGGACGGGAAAAGTTTTTGAACTCGTGAAAAAAGCGCCGGTGATTGTGAACATAGACCACCATTTCTCAAACCCGGGATTTGCCAGCATTAACTGGATTAACCACAGGTTTTCCGCCACCGGCGAGATGGTGTATTTTATTATTTCTTCGGTCGGGAAAATGCTTACTAAGAGAGAGGCGGCCTGCCTTTACACCGCCGTTCTTACGGATACAGGAAACTTTGTGCATAACATGGGCCCGTATACAATGGATATAGTAAAAAACCTCATAGATGCGGGCGCTGAACCGGAGAAGATTGCAAGAAAGGTTTACATGGAAAGGCCCCTGCGGTCCATAAAGCTTCTTGCCCTGTGCCTGATGAATCTCCGGTTCGACAGGAGAAAAAAAGTCTGCTGGATGAAGGTTGATAAAGAGATGTACCGGCGCACGAGGACAAAGGAAGAGGATACCGAAGGGTTTATAGACATGCTCGTACGCATCAAGGAGGCGAACGTCGTTTTTCTGATTAAGGAATCCGATATTGTCAAGGTAAGCCTGCGGAGCAAAAGCAAGCTGGACGTTGAAAAGATAGCCGCAAAGTTCGGAGGCGGCGGCCATAAGAAGGCGGCGGGCTGTCATTTCCGCGGCATTAGCGCCGAACAGGCGGCGGAAAAGATACTTGAAGAGATATACAAAACATGAACGGGATAGTTATTGTAAACAAGCCGAAGGGGATTACTTCGTATGACGTGATAAGATTTTTCAAAAGAACCTTCAGGCTGAAAGAGAAGATAGGGCACGCCGGAACGCTTGACCCGCTTGCATGCGGAGTGCTCATTGTCTGCATGGGAAATGCAACAAGGGCAAGCTCCCTGTTCATGAAAATGGAAAAGGAATATGAGGCGATGCTTCTGCTCGGGGTGAGCACAGATACCGACGATATAGACGGACAGGTCATTGAGGAAAAGGAAGTGGACGTAACTCCCGATGAGGTTCTTGAAACGGTATCTCTTTTTAAGGGAAAGATTGAACAGGTGCCTCCCGTTGTCTCCGCAATCAAGCAGAAAGGCAGTCCTCTATATAAACTGCACAGGAAGGGCGTGGCAGTGTCTCCCCAGCCGAGAACGGTGTTCGTCAGGGAAATAGAAGTAACGGGGATGAACCTTCCTTACGTTGATTTCCGCGTGGCATGTTCAAAAGGAACTTACATAAGGGCGCTCTGCAGGGATATAGGGAACAGGCTGGGATGCGGCGGGACCCAGGTAGAACTGAAAAGAACAAAAGTGGGAGATTACGGGATAGAGGAAAGCTTTACCCTTGAAGATATAGAAGAAAGGGGCATAGCTAACTGCCTCATTCCGATAAGCGGCATAAATGCTGCCGCTACAAATACAAAAAAATCCCGTGAATTGTAGCAGTGCGATTCATCGCACGGTTTTTAAAAAATGAAAAACGGACTGCAGATAAGCGTTTCCGGCATAAGAGGGATATATCCTGATTTTCTGACTTCCGAAGTCGCTAACTTGTTCGGACTGTCCTTCGGAAGCTATGTCAGAAAAAAAAAGGTTTTCATATGCCGTGATACCAGGGTAAGCGGGGAGTCGCTGAAACAGGCGGTGATAACCGGCCTTCTCTGTACGGGGAAGGACGTTGTAGACCTCGGCATTGCGGCTACCCCGGAGCTTGCATACGTACTGGAAAAGATAGAAAAATCCCCTGGCGTTGTAATCACGGCGAGCCATAACCCGGGAGAATACAACGGAATAAAATTTTTTTCGGGGGAAGGAATATATCTTAATTCCGGCGAAGGCGCAAAACTCCTAAATATCTATGAGAAGAGAGCTTTCACTGTGGCAGAAAATCCGGGTTTTCTTTCTTCCGCCGGCTATACGGAAAAGTATTTCGGCGCGGTATATAATGCCGTGGATATTGAAAAAATAAAGAAAAGAAGGTTCAGGGTGGTTGTTGACGTCTGCCAGGGCGTGGGCGCTCTTCTGACTGAACGTTTTCTTGCGGGGATGGGATGCGAAGCCGTAATTATAAACAAAGAGCCTCCCGGAGTTTTCTCGCATAATCCGGAGCCGCTTGCCGAAAACCTCGGCGGGCTGTCGGAAAGTGTCGTTTCTGAAAAGGCGGATATCGGTTTTGCGCAGGACCCTGACGGGGACCGCCTGGCGTTTGTATGCGAGGACGGAGAGATACCCGGGGAAGAGATGACGGTCGTCCTTTGCATAAAAAATTTCCTTGAAAAGAAAAAAAGCCCTGTTGTCGTCAACCTTTCAACGACATCCCTTGTAGAGGAAACGGCAAAGAGTTTCGGAGTGGAAGTTTACAGGACAAAGATAGGCGAGATTAACGTCGTTGAAGGAATGAAAAAAAACGGCTCCCTGATAGGAGGGGAGGGTAACGGCGGGATTGTGTGCTCGGACGTCCATTACGGCAGGGACAGTTTTGTGGGGATGGCGCTGATACTCGAGTATATTGCGAAACGCCGGAAAAGAATTTCTGAAATTGCGGAAGAACTGCCGAAGTACTTCATGCTCAAAAAAAAGGTTAAAATTGAGGGGAAGGATACTTCCGGGATAATTGAGGAGTTGAAAAAAGAGTACGCTTCCAAGGACGAACTTAATCTTGAAGACGGCATAAAAATAATCAGGCGGGATGGCTGGATTCACATAAGACCTTCGGGGACCGAGCCTGTTTTGAGGATTTACGCCGAGGGCAAAACGGAAGAAACTGCTGAAAAATACCTTTCTGAGTTTACCGGCCGGTTCGGGTAAAACCCGGTTCCTGCCTGCCGTTCATTTATCGTAGAACCTTTCTATGCACTTCACCGCGTCTTCCGGCTCGTCAACGATGCAGAAGATATTAAGGTCTTTTTTGTCTATGTATCCGTTTCCGAGAACATGTTTTTCTATCCAGCCGGCGAGCCCTCCCCAGTATTCGCTTCCCACAAGGACGACGGGGAATTTATGTATCCTTCCCGTCTGTATCAGCGTCATCGTCTCTGCGAATTCGTCAAGTGTGCCGAATCCGCCCGGAAAAATGATAAACCCTTTTGCATATTTCACGAACATGACTTTTCTCGTGAAAAAGTATTTGCATGAAATAAGCGTCTTAATATAGGGGTTGGGTTTCTGTTCATGCGGCAGTTCTATGTTTACGCCTATTGAATCCCCGTTTGCAATCATGGCTCCCCTGTTTGCCGCTTCCATAATGCCGGGGCCGCCTCCGGTTATCACAGAATATCCTTTTTCCGCGAGAAGTTTGCCCGCGGCAACCGCTTTCTTGTACATTTCATCATCTTCCCCGATTCTTGCCGAGCCCCAGATGGTTACCGCATTTTTTGTTTTTTCAAGTGTTTCAAAGCCTTCCACAAATTCGGCCATTATTCTGAATATGCGCCATACGTCGGAATCGCGCTTAGGATTGTCAGGCATTTTTTCCCTCCCCTCCCTTATCAGCCGGCTCCACTATGAGCGTTAATCCCTCTGTTTTTTTAACCACAACCGCAGTTCCTGCCGGGATATCTCCGGATTCACTTCTCGCTTTCCAATATTCACCCTGAACAAAGATTATACCCTCGGGGGCGAGCGCTTTCAGGGTTTTCCCTTTCTCCCCGAGCAGTCCTTCCGTTCCCGTTGCGACCTTCCGCTTTTTTGTTCTTACCGTGAACCATACGGCAAGCCATAAGATAATTCCTACGGTAAGGGTGCAGCCGAATATCAGCCCTGCGGGTATTTTAAAGTCCGCCATAGGGCGGAAAAGGAAAAAGGAGCCTAACATAAGCGTTATTATACCTGAGATGATAAACAATCCGAAAGAGGGCGTTACCGCCTCTATGGCGAAGAATATGAAACTTACGGCAATCAGCAAAACGCCCGTAATGTTTATCGGCAGGGTATGCAGGGCGAAAAAGGCGAGAATGAGAGATACCGTGCCTACAATGCCGGGAATTCCCAGTCCCGGGTGATAAAGCTCCACCATTATTCCGAGAGTGCCTATCATAAGCAGTATGTATGCTATGCTCGGGTCGGCGATGATTTTCAGTATCCTTTCCTTAAAGCTTTCCCGGGGCGTCAGCAAACGGGCGTTCTTGGTGGACAGCGTTCTCTGTATACCTTCTCCCGTTTTCACCGTTTTCCCGTCCAGGATATTAAGGAGCTCTTCGGTACTGCCTGCCGTGAGGTCTATCACTTTTTCAGCGAGGGCTTCATTTTCGGTTGAGGATATGCTTTCGCGCACCGCTCTCTCCGCCCATCCGGCATTTCTGCCGCGGTGGACCGCTATGGCTTTCATGAAGCTTACCGTGTCGTTTACGACCTTTTCCTTCATTGTTTCATCCTGCTGTCCCGTCAGTGTTACCGGATGCGCCGCCCCTATGTTTGTCGCCGGGGCCATGGCGGCTATATGGCATGATAGAAGGACAAAAACGCCGGCCGAGGCGCACTGGGAGCCTTTGGGGTATACGAATCCTATGACGGGGATATCGGAAGTAAGGATTTCCTGGACTATTTTTCTCGTTGAAGAGAGCAGTCCGCCAGGAGTGTCCACGATGAGCAGTACAAAATCAGCCTTGTTTTTTTCGGCAAGATTCAAAACGTTTTTCACCTGATAATACGTAATGGGGCCTATCGCCCCGTCTATGTTAAGGGTGTATCCCGTCTTTTCAGCGGCAGACGCCGCGCCCGCAAACAGGAAAAGGAAAAACAGTCCGCATAAAACCGTTTTTTTAGCCATTTAATGTGCCTCCTCGACAACCTGCAGTATCCACAACTTTTTTATATCATACCATAAATTCCTTATCTCCGTAATTTTGACAAAGACGGCGGCAGGGAGTAGAATTTACGGAAGAAGGGGGATACAAATGAAAAAAGTTGAAATATACGATACCACCCTGCGCGACGGCGCCCAGGGCGAGTCCGTTGCTTTTACCCTGAACGATAAGCTGAAGATTGCGGAAAAGCTTGACGAATTCGGCATTGATTTCGTAGAGGGAGGATGGCCGGGCTCAAACCCAAAGGACATAACGTTTTTCAGCCGTGTCAAGAACAGGAAATTCAAAAATATAAAGATAGCGGCATTCGGAAGCACCCGGAGAAAAAACTTTTCCGCGGACAGGGACCCGTTTCTCGCGAAACTTCTGGAGAGCGGCGTTGAATACATTACCATATTCGGAAAGTCGTGGGATTTGCATGTCAATGAAGTTTTAAGGATAACCCCCGATGAAAACCTGAAGCTGATAGAGGACTCCATAAGGTTCCTTGCAAAGAACGGAAGGAAAGTATTCTTTGACGCCGAGCATTTTTTTGACGGATACAAAAGGAATCCCGCATATGCCCTTAAGACTCTGGCCGTAGCCGAGGGAGCGGGGGCTGAAAAGATAATTCTCTGCGATACCAACGGCGGTTCGCTTCCCTTTGAGATAGAAGAAATTTCAAAAAAGGCATTGTCGGCGGTTAACATTCCCATGGGAATACATTCCCACAACGATTCCGGGCTTGCCGTCGCTAATTCCGTAACGGCGGTAAAGGCGGGACTGCTCCATGTGCAGGGCACCGTAAACGGAATAGGGGAGCGCTGCGGAAACGCCGACCTGTCCGTCATTATTCCCATACTTCAGCTGAAGATGGGATACAAATGCGTTGACGGGAAAAATCTTGTGCGCCTCACGGAAGTCTCCCGCTTCATCTATGAGATTGCAAATATCGTTCCGCCGGGTTCACAGCCGTTCGTGGGTTTGAGCGCCTTCGCGCATAAAGGCGGCGTTCATGTGGACGCGGTGAACAAGAATCCCGAAACGTACGAGCATATTTCTCCCGCGGAAGTCGGCAACGAACGAAGGATTCTGCTGTCCGAGCTTTCGGGAAAAACGACCATACTGCAGAAGGCGAAAAAATACAAATTGGACGAGAACCCGGAAATCATCAAAAAACTCCTTGATAATGTGGCGATGCTGGAAAACGAGGGGTACCAGTTTGAGGCCGCCGAAGGGTCCTTTGATATAATGGTGAGGAAGGCTCTCGGAGAATATAAGAAACTATTTACCATAGAAGGGTTCAGGGTCATAGTGGAGAAGAGGGGAAGCAGGGTTGTCTCCGAAGCCACCGTAAAAGTCCGTGTGGGCAGGGCGGTTGAGCATACCGCCAGCGAAGGCAACGGCCCCGTAAACGCGCTTGACAACGCCCTGAGAAAGGCGCTGGTGAAATTTTATCCCGAGATAGAGACTATGAAGCTTACCGATTACAGGGTCAGGATACTGCGTCCCGAGGAGGCTACGGCCGCTGTTACAAGGGTTGTCATAGAAACGATGGATGAGAGCGAGACGTGGGGCACCATCGGGGTTTCGGAAAACATTATTGAAGCGTCATGGAAAGCGCTTATAGACAGCATAGAATACAAACTGCACAAAAAGCGCGGGAAAGAAGTAAAAGATAATGAGAATTTTTAGCCTCCGCGGGGATCATTTACCGGCGGGGCGGAGAGAAGAGGGGCAGGTCTTTCTTGTCTCTTCAAAATACTTTATGTAAAAATCCGCCAGTTCAGGCGATTCTATTATGACGGACGCTTCGTTGTTTTTTGCCATTGCCGAATAAGACCAGTTGGCGCTTCCTATGACCACAATCTTTTCGTCTATCACCAGAAGTTTAGCATGCGTCGTCTTTTCCGGCGGGTCGAAATAAACCGTTATGCCGCCGGCAGAAAGGTGCATGGCGGCCTTTAAATTCTCGTTTGACGAGTGGGAGTCACGGCTGTCCCCCGACTGTTCGAGGATTATTTCAACTCTGACCCCTCTTTTTTTCGCTTTTATCAGCTCGTCCATGAAAAGATTTGTGGGGCTTGTATCCCTGTATTCGGGATAATAGCTCGCAAGGAACATAATCATGTAAACGGATTTCTTCGCCTCTTTCAGGCGTTTCGTCAGAAGTTCCCCGTAGTCTCTGTTGTTTGCCGGGAATACCCTGCCTTCAAAAACTTCCTCTGAGCGAGGATACGCAAGAGTGATTGTCAGCAGAAAAGCCGCGATTAAAAGTTTTTTGTTCATTTTTACTGGAATTTTTTTATGGCGGCGCGCAAATCAATCTTTTTGCTATAGAGCGCCTTTCCTATTACGACTCCGTCCGGTTTACGGCCGAGTTTCTGCAGGGCTTCAATGTCGGCTTCCGAGGTTATTCCTCCGGCGCTTATGACTTCTGCCGGTTTATCCGGGCCCCGGCTGATTTTTTCAAGAATGTTTTTTACCGAAGCCGTATCTATCCCTTCAAGCATTCCGTCTCTTTCAACGTTGGTGATAAGGAATTTCCTGTAGCCCTTTTCCATGAGTTTCTTAATCATGTAATGCGGGGTAAGAGGAACGGAGACTTCCCAGCCGCTAAGCGCCGTTTCATCCTTTCTGTAGTCTACGGCAACGATTATTTTTTCCTTCACTTCGCCTTCAATCCTGCTTATAAGGTCAAACTCCGGAATCTCCTTTTCTTCGCTGAAATCTTTCCCGCCCCGCTGATAAAAAAGCTTCAGGTCGTTTTTTGAGAAGCCCTCTTCCAGCACAACGGGTATCAGCAGGGAAGTGCCGATTATTATGAAATCAATTCCCTGTCCGATGAAATTCTCAACCTGTCCGTACCTTCTTATCCCGCCGCCTATCTGTATCCTGCAATCCCTGTCGTATATATCCCTTGTCTTTATTATACTGCGCAGCGTTTTTTCTTCCTCCGTCAGCTTTCCCGTCTGCGCTCCCCAGAGGAATATCACGTGCAGGCGTTTTGCGCCGGCTGCAAGGTAATTTCCCGAGATTTCCTGCGCATCGGCGCCATACCGGGTAATCTTGGTGAAATCTCCCCCGGATAACCTCACGACCTCACTTCTTTTTAAATCTATTGCGGGAATAATGAGCATTTTTCTTAATCCTCTCGGTATACTTGCATTCCGGATAATTGGGGCATCCGAAAAATGTTCCGAACTTCCCTTTTTTAACGACAAGGGGTATTCCGCATTTCGGGCATGCCTTGTCTTCCGATGCGACCTCTTCATTTATTATGGAATCTTTGTAGGTGCATTCCGGGAAGTTGGGACAGCCGAGGAACATCCCGTATCTTCCTTTTTTTACAACCATCGGTATTTTACAGTTCGGGCACATCTTGTCCGCCGCAAGGATTTTATTGAATATTTCGTCGTATTCAGGGCCCTTTACTTTTGCTTTTTCAAGCAGGGGCTTGTAATCCTTATAAAATTCATGAAGGGTTTCAGTCCATCTTCTTTCGCCTTCCGCTATTTTGTCAAGGCCGTCTTCCATCCTTGCCGTGAAGTCTACCTTGATTATGTCAGGGAAAAACTGCATGAGTATTTCATATACCACCCGTCCTATTTTTAAAGGCACCAGAGCGCGCTTCTCCGTTTTTACGTAACCCCTGTTGAGGAGAATGGAGATTGTCGGCGCATAGGTTGAAGGCCTTCCTATGCCGTGCTTCTCCAGCGTCTTGATTAAACTTGCTTCCGTGTATCTCGGGGGCGGGTTTGTCTTATGCTCCTCTTTGATATAATCGGCGATATTCAGAATCTCGCCCTTTTCAATTTCTGCGGCGCATTCCTCCCCGCCGTCAATCTTCATATCCCACAGCTTCATGAATCCGTCAAACCTGACCGTATTGCTCTCCGCGGTGAATCCGTATTTCCCGTTCTCGGCGAAAATTTTTGTATTCTCTATCTCCGCTTCTTTCATCTGGCTGGCGACGAACCTTTCCCATATCAGCCTGTAAAGCTTGTACTGCTCTTCCTTCAGGAAGGGTTTCATTTTTTCCGGCGTTTTCAGAGACGACGTGGGCCTGATTGCTTCATGCGCCTCCTGGGCCGAAGAGGACTTGCTTTTGTAGAAATGAGGCTTTTCGGGAAGATATTCTTTTCCGAATGAGTCTCCTATATATTTTATGACCTGGTTTTTTGCCGGTTTTGCCACCGACGGAGAATCGGTTCTCATGTAAGTAATCAGCCCCATGCTCCCTTCTCCCGTAGCAATACCTTCGTACAACTGCTGGGCGATTGCCATCGTCCTTGAGGACGAAAACCCGAGTTTGATGGAAGCTTCCTGCTGAAGAGTGCTGGTGATAAAGGGAGGGTACGGCTTTACTTTTTTAGACGTTACGTCTTTTCCCGTGACGGTCAGGGTGTTTTTCTTCAGTTCTTCAAGGATTTTATCCACGCCGCCGCTGTCCTTCAATCCGTACTTTTCAATCTTTTTCCCGCTTATTTCCGCCAGCTCCAGGGAAATGCTTTTCCCGTTCTTCTCTCCGTTTGCCTTTACCGTCCAGTAGACCTGCGAAACAAAACCTTCAATCTCTTTTTCCCTCTCCACTATCAGCTTAAGCGCCACGGACTGCACGCGTCCCGCGGAAAGGCCTCTTCCAAGGAAAGGGCTTATCGTGTATCCTACAATCCTGTCCAGAATTCTTCTCGCCTGCTGGGCGTCCACAAGGTTGATGGAGATGCCGCGCGGGGAGTGGAATGCTTCCCGTACGGCGTCCGGAACGATTTCATGGAAAGCGACGCGTTTTATTTCATCCGGCTTTCTGCCGATGATGTGCATTA
Organism: Candidatus Omnitrophota bacterium; assembly: GCA_016928555.1. Taxonomy (GTDB): domain Bacteria; phylum Ratteibacteria; class UBA8468; order B48-G9; family JAFGKM01; genus JAFGKM01. The sequence goes on from JAFGKM010000093.1 coordinate 14,440, forward strand.
TGTGCCACGCGATTGCTTCGCCTTCCCTGTCTTCGTCGGTTGCCAGGTATATGTCGTCATGTTGGGATGCCGCTTTTTTGAGGTTCGCCGCAATAGTTTTTTTGCCGGGTATAATCACGTATTTGGGTTCAAAATCCTTTTCTATGTTTATACCCATGTCTTTGTCGGGAAGATCTCTCACGTGTCCCATGGTCGCTATGACCATGTAATCTTTTCCCAGTATCCCGCCTATGGTTTTTGCCTTTGTGGGAGATTCAACTATTATCAGTCCTTTTTTCATCCGTCCACTCCCTCCTATGCTTCCGGTTCTGTCAAAATACGGCCCGCTCTTTTAAAAGGCGGACGGAGCAGCCGTTTCGCTCAGGTGCTGCGTGACAGGCGAAACTTACGCAACTCAGCAACGAGTCTCGCCGTGTTCTCCATGCACAACCGCGCGGAGCCCCGGCTACTCATTGCTTCGTTTTGCTTGTTTCGCTGCTGTCCCTCCGCAATTCGCTCTCCGCCTCTCCGCCTGCCTTTTTC
>JAFGKM010000094.1 GCA_016928555.1 Candidatus Omnitrophota bacterium
AATGATAATATCTTTCGTAATAGCAAAGGTAGTATTAAAGGTAGTGAAATGGCAGTAAAAAGAACAAATGTTCATAGCTCATGCAATTCTTTTAAGAATTGTCCGAGTAAGGAATAACTATCGGCAAGGAAAGATCATGTAACAGGTTAGGAAGGGAGTCATGATTTATTTGAAAAGAAGCCATCCCAAATCCGCCGGATTATCTGTTCCGAACCTCAATCTGTTTTCCAACGGGTGCAATCTCTTCCATGAATTCCTTCCCTGAAGGAGGTTTATTCTCATGGGTCTCCCGGTTGAGAAATAACCTTCGAATATCATAAATGGAATTGTGATGAAAATTCTTCTTGTTCTTTCCTCATGAGTGATTTTTACTTTCCAGCGGTCATCGCCAATAACCCTGAAATTGTCATGGGTTATTTCCCCTTTTTCTGATATCCTAAAAGTTTGAGCTGGCCATAAGCGGCACGGCTCTATTTTTAAGGTTATTCCTGAATCGCTGTTGGTATAACCGGCAGTGTATTTGATTACAAAATAGATATTGTGAGCATCATACCATGCTTTCCACTTTGTCTTGTTGCCATTGAACTTTTCCCATCGGCTCTTTCTGGCATTTTTGTGGGAGATGTACTTTTTCCCTTCAGGTTTCGCACCCGTATATTCAGCGAAGAGCCTCGAGCCACTCTCAATTCTTTTTTCGATGGCAGGAAATTTGACGAACAAAAGATCTTCAAGTATTTTTGAACGCCACCTAAGCTTTGCGGGAAAGTATTTATAGCCTTCCGCCTCCGAATGGAAACCCAGCCTGGAATCCAGAAGGCATAACTTTCTAAGTGCAAGAGAATTGTCTATCTCACAGGAAACAATATTTTTCATTGCCTCCAGCTTGTCTCTTTGCTCCGAAATATTGAGGTAAGGCAGTTTTTCTCTCATGGAATAGAAGGTGAAAACGTTGTATGCGCTATTAATCTGTATGTTAAGAGCTTTAGCTAGTCCGATATCGAGGATGCGCTCGCGATTATCTTTATAACCTGGCTCAATTTCTTTAAGAATTTTGACGCCAGTGCTCCAATTTTCAGACATTTTTTTCAAAAGCTTAAGGATTTCCGTCAGGGTGTGGTCGTAACAGATGCACTCACCAATTCTATCTCCGCTTTCCAGCGGAAAGGTGAATTTCCAGCTGGGAGCTATTGGCTTGTCAACCGGATTGAGATAAAGCGGCCAGACAATAGAGTTATGAATCGGTCCATACCAAGTGAAACTGAGGTTAAACGGGAAGCTTGAATAACCTTTCTGGAAATATTTCCATGCCTGCACTACTTTTTCGACATCAGTACCCCAGTCTATCTGAGCCGTCTTAAAAAGAAATTCATCTTCACTTTTCGGGAAGGGGGTAAAAGAGAGTTCCCCTGCAGTTTTGTTCATTAAACCGGGGTAATTTCCGAAATACCAGCATTGCATCGCTGAACTCACTTGCAGCTTTTTCATGGCGTTATATTTTTTATACAGGTTCCCGGGAACCGGGACAAATGGGACTGTTGCCACTTCGTGGGAACAGCCAACCTGTACTTTTGCAGATACGCGAGTTTTGTTAGACACCGCATTTTTTGCACAATCTGCGAAAATTTTACTTGGACCGGGCCATGCGAGCCAGTAATCAAGAAGTACTCGTTCTTTTCCTAGCTGAATTGCTTTGCCGTTTGATTCGAAATTGTACTGCAGAAGAATATTCTCCGGCATATGAAGAGCTATTTCGCGGATAACCTTGTTAATCTTCTCCGTTTCTTTAATGTCTTTTCCTGTGATTGCCGGAACGTAAAGCCATGAAATCATTTCTGCCTCAGGATTTGCACTATGCATGCCATTTTCAAGGGCTGATATTGTATCGTGAAACACTTCCCATGGTTTTCTTTTAGAACATCTTGGACAATTGTTGTTGAAGAAGTTGCCGGTGTTAGAATAACAGTGTGTAGGTCTTTCGCCGAGGTTTATATCTATCAATCCGCCAAGTCCCGGAACTTGAGAGAAAATAAATTCGGTACATTCCCCAAGATACTCCCTGCCTTCCTTGGATGCTGTGCAGAAATAGGTAAGATATTCACTTTCCTTATGTCCTGCAAACCATGGATTATTTTTCATTTTTGAAAAAGGAAGATTGTAATATTGGCTGCCGAATCCTATCGGTTCGTTACAGTAAAGATATATTTTGATGCCGTAACGCGCACACCGCTCCACTGTCTGCTTTAGTTTCAACAGACGTTTCTTAGAGTCTTTCCCGTGATCGGGAAAAAACCTTGAAGGACAGAGATCCCGGAATTCGATACTGAGCCATAGTCCGTTGACAGCTTCGTGTGCAAGACGGTTCAGGTATTCTTCCGGATAATAGTCTATGTTATCTGCCAATTCATCCCGGTTCATAGGTGGTCGTTTTATGGGACCGAAAAAGCATCTTGATATTCTTGTTTTTATAAAAGGGCTTCTCTCATGTCTGCCGATTGTGAGAAAAGGACCTCCTGCTCTTTGAATTTCGTCCTCAACAAATACAAGACCTCTGCGAATACCTTCAGTGTCATTTGCAAGGATCCTGCAGGAATTTTTGGCAACCTCGACAATGTAGGTTTCAAAAGAGTCCGTCCGAATTTTCTCGGCAATGATTCTGTACCGGCCACAAGTATTGATATTACATGCTTCAAGAAAGTTTCTGAAGTCAGCGTAGGCAGATGAAAGCGTTTGATCATCGGGGAAGCGGAAGTCAAGTTCAACCCCGCAGTCAAGACTTGCTTCTCCGTCTTTTCTATTTCTGCGGCTTAACGGGATCTTTTTATGAAGATTTGTTTGAAGCTCCTGTATAAATTTCCATTCATTTTCCGATGGTTGTCCGGGGATTTGTCCTGTATGCATTGTATTTCAGGGATCTATTGATTCTCTTTGAATGCTTTTTTGTTAAAAGACAGTTCTCTATATTATAATCTATTTATAGTTTTAGAGTAAAGGTATATTTGCAACGCATAGTTCACAAGGACGAATTAAGTTAAGGCTCTGCTTAAACGATTAATACTTGACAAATACAGCTTCTCCATATAACATAAATGTATCAGGTAAAATGGAATAAAAAAAGGAGCTGAGGAATATGCGGAAAGATGCAGATGGGATGAAATCAAGTGTTTCTAAACTGTTTCGCGGGGATATCGGCAGCATGTCAGTAAAAGAGGGGGCGGCAATTTTCCGCCCTGATGACTTAGATCTGACTTTTATGGCCCGGGCGGGGTTGAATTATCTCAGAGGCAATCCCGACCCCTGCCGGGGACACGAATGCAAATTTTCTTTAGGACCCTTGGGAATTCCCTGCCATTATCCAATGATTCCTCCCAATTATTATGGTTATGACCCTGTTTCACTTGGAGATACGGATGTACGAATGCAATGGCAATATCGTAATATGAGGGAGATGGCCGGAGAAACAAAATCCTGTGATGTCGAACGCGGAGTCACTGTCCGAATATTGGCATACCTTAAAGATGATGGATTGGCATGGTTAAATCCCGCTGCTGCCACTGGAACTGCGGTAGAAGGGGAATATGTTCAGATTTGGACAACTGCCAAGATATTGGTTACTCTTTCAGAATTATACCGCTTCGGAAAAGAGCGGAAAGTCAAAATGCTTGCAAGACATGTTTTTGAGGCTCTTTACAAGATTGTGTCCTGGGATGGTCCGCGTGCCTGGTACATGGGCTGTTCTCCATGGAAAAACGGTAAATGGTTGATGGAAGGGTGGGCCAAGCAGCACGGCAGAAATTATCCTTTTATCGTGGAACCTCTGGTATCTTATTGGGAATCTTGCGGTGATTCGCAGGCGATTGACCTAGCATGCGCTTTTGCTGAGGGTTTTATTGCCGGCAGTCAACCGGACATGAGCAATCAGAGGGTGAATCCTGACACGGGTGCTTACGAAGGACATGTCCATATACACACGCATGCTGTATGGGGAGTGGCTCACCTCGGGGCAATTTTGAAGGAGAAGCGTTATCTTGATTGGGCGCATCTGGTTTATGCTTTCACTCTGGCTAACGGAACGGACTATGGATGGTATCCAGAGCAAATCCCTCAAGATTTTTACCGCAGTGAAACATGCGCAGTGGGTGATATGGTCAGTCTTGGTGTATGGTTAGCGCGGGGTGAGTGCTCTGACTACTGGGACCATGTGGAACGTACAGTCCGGAATGAATTGAGGCATTCCCAGTTTTTTTTGACAGAACCGTTTATAAGACTTTTCACGCAATTGCATAAAGATAAAGCCGCCATTGTGGTTGAAGACGCCCTGCGGAAGCTGAAATTACTAGAAGGCGGTTTTGTAGCACAAACAACCTTTGATGACTGGGTAAGTTATCCTGGGAATCCGCACTTAGGAGCAGCAGGTCTGCGTAATAACGGAATTCATATGATGGGTTGTTGTCCCCCGGAAGGCATGCGGGGAATATGGGAGGCCTGGCGCTGGGCAGTGGAGAAAGGACCTGAAGGGATTCGGATCAATATGGCGTTTTCCAGAGAACATCCTTCTGCCAGAATTACCGCATATTCACAGGAAGACGGAGGTTATGAAGTTATTGCCCGGGAACGGGCGAATTACCTGCTGAGACCTCCTGCCTGGGCAGATAAGAACAGTCTGAAATTATTGCGCAATGGGAAAGAATATCCGATAAACTGGGAAGATAAGAAAAAGGAGTACGTTGTTTGTAGAGATGTTCAACCTGGTGAGAAAATTATCATTTGCTGGAAGGTGTTTCGTTTCACACAACAGTTTAAAGCCTTGAGTGTTCCCGGGAAATTGCAGACAGTCACCGTGAAGTGGATTGGTAACGAAGTTTGCGGAGTTGATCCTGCCGGTAAATATCTGACGATGTTTGGACGGGGAGACTGAAAAAAGTTATTTTTCTACCATCCAGTATATAGAGTTTACCAATATATTCAGTTCACCGGTTTCGGGTTTTGCTTCTTCTCCTCCCCATTCAGTATTTTCTATGTGCTTTACTCCAATAGCCATGCCGGATAGAACGACTTTGCCTTTACCGTAATTGCCTATAATGACGCTGGCTGTATTCGTTTCCAGTCCATTGGCATCTATGCCCTTAACTGCAGCCGTTCCATCTTTTCCAGGAATCATTGCTACATGGTCTGCGTAACCGCATTTGAAAACTTCTTCCTCTCTAAGTTGTGTTGATTTCATACCACGACCAGTTATTATCGGATGGGAGACTACTGTTTTCATCATTCGTATGCGTGGATTCCCGGATGCTTGCCCAATATTTTCAAAAACTGGTCCTCCTGCGTATCTATGGCCTACAGAGTTGTGGCATAGAATTACCCCGCCGCCGTTTTTTACATATTCTCTTATATTTTTCTGCCAGTTTATATCAAGTTTTTTTTCATCCAACGGTTTCGCTCCGCCGAAACTGGGTATAATTATCACATCATAGAAATCAATTAAAGAAGGAGTTATGTTATCTATATATTCTGCTTTTATATCCTCATAATCAAGAAGAGCCTTATATATACCCTCTTCTCCTCCAGTATCTTCACCCGCATTGAATATCCCCGTATAAATCAGATTTTTCTTTTTTTCTGTTTTTGCAGTTTCCTTTTTTTTGGGTGTGTTTTCAATCAAAATATCCACTGCCTTGGGGTTTTTGGAATAAGCGATGTTCGGATGGCTGTATCTTTCTGATGTATGGCAGGAAGGTACACGGATTTTCTGTCCGTTGTCTAAAAGGTAGAATCTATATTCTCTTGGCTCAAGGGATACAGGAAAACCATTATCAAAAGAACCTACTTTCCCAGTGGAGAAATCTAATATTGCTGTGTTGGAAGGCAAATTGCTATTGATTGTTATTTTTGCTTCTTGATTGTTAATATGATCACGGTTATATGTACCGATGATATATCTTTCTCCGTCTGTAAATAGTTTAGTCTCAATGCTTTTATCAGGGGCAATTGATAACGGAAGATAGCCAAGGCTGTATTTAATCAATTCTTTAAAAAGACTCCCGACTTCCTCTGATTCATTGATGTGTAAACTCATAATCAATGGTATGTAAATAACTTTACCTTTGCCGTAAGGCCTAGAAATAATCCCGTCTTGGTTATCTATAGTGGCTAATACTTCTCCTCCCACTTTCCTTATGGGGATAGTTTCGGCATTAATTCGGAATTCCATCTTCTGCAAAGGTCCTGTGCCGTCAATTTTATAGACACCTGGTTCTTTTTCACCCGTTTTCACAACGGAACAAAGCTTCTGTATCCCGGGATTGTCAATTGTTTCTCCTTCTATAATAACGATGCCTCCTTTTTCTGCATAGTCAGACAAAACTTTCACATCTTTATCGGAAAAAACAGGATTGTTGGGAATGATTAATATGGGGTAAGGGGATAAATTTTCCAGATTGAAATAACTGGAGAGGATAACATCTACCGGGATATTTGTTAATCCACAAAGTTGCGCTACTCCGCTGTCATATTTAGTTAGACGCCATGACCCCGGGCGTTCTCCTTTCTTAATGGAATTAAAGAAGGCTTCTCTGTCGCGGTAGACCCCTACAAATTTCATGGGAAGCGCTTCCACCAGTATATCTCCCAGACCGGTATAATTAAGGAAGTTATAAAAATGTTTTCCTGCCAAGACCGACATAGGCGACACAGTGTTTGCGGTGATGCTTGCAAAAATAAACGAGTTAGCTCCCCAGAAAAGGTGCCCGTAACATTGTCTCTTGAAAAAACCGTAATCGTTAATAAATTGAGCCCAGCCGGGAATAGAGAATATTCCCCCTTTGTTGCCGAATGCCGCCTGATTAAACTTAAACCAGAATTTATCAATATTATCGCTGTAATTGGTAAATGAAATAGTATCCATGTAAGAAACCTGTGCATCCAGGTCATGATACTGTTCTGTAAGGTTGCATGAGGAATGAGCATGTCCCATATGGATTATCTCAGGATTGTTTTCCCTTATCACCGAGTCTATTCTTTTAACCAGATCATTCAAAACCTTATTTTGGAGGGTGAAGTATTTGTAATCGCTCATTGTTGGGTTGTCTGGAGCTTCTTCCCGGTATGTCTTTTTGTACAACTGTCTGAAATTTGGAGTGTCCGCTATTTCATATTCATCAAGAAGCCACATCATATCAATATCATAAGAGCAAAGTTCTTTAGCCATGGTGAGACTCATCTCCTCCACTTCAAGGTAATCTCCGTGATGTACAATGCCTACGAGTAATCCCATGCCTTTTTCATGGGCGGCTTCAACGAGTTCTCCGAGAAACGGCTTGTCATGTTCATAGCCCATTTCCCATTTGAAATTTTTCCCCTCGAGAGCTTTCGAAGGGAAAAACAGACTGTGATGGCTGTCCTTAAAATACGATGCGGATATCGCACAGTAATTCCCTCCGCAGCGCAACATTTCTTTTATCAGTTTCTCTGCAGTGGCAGAATTTCTTCTGCGGAAAGAACCTTTATATTCTGCCAGCCATCCTCTTATAGATTCCCTCCCCAGACGGGGCACGGTTGCATTGATCTCGACTTTGGACTGAGGGATCCCCAAGGATACCAGCGGAGGGCTTTTCCATTCAATGTAGCTTTCTCTTATTTTTTCTTCTCCTCCCTTTGTACATATTATTGCTCCCATTCTGGAAGATTTTCCTTTTACTAACGCGGAACTTCCGGACGGATGCTGGTATGCGGCAATTCTTGTAATATCTTCCATGTCAAATAATTCACCCACAATTTCTCCCCGTTCATCCTTTATTGCATACCATCCTTCTTTAAGCAGAGGTAAAAGTTCATGGGTGATGCAATGAGAATTGTTTGGTCCGTAGGTATGTGTTCCAATTGCTGTCTTTTTAATTCCGTCTCTTGTTTCATAGAAAAGATAATCGTTATCTATATCACCGTAAGGAGTCCAGTCAATTCTCGCATCTTCCTTTTCAATGTAATAAAAAACTGCGGGAGAAAAAGGATAGATACTATATCTTGCTTTGGTCCCTTTCCTGAAGGTGTATTCTATAGTTATTCTTACAGGTCCGTCTTCAATAAGTTTTGAACTTACGATATAGTTATCTTCAGTAGGGAAATTTGTAATATGACCGCTGTAAGCATTGTTGTCGAAAAAATTAGATATTGAATTTTCTGTAGGACTTTCGCAAGGTTTGATTAATTGCAGAGTGGATGAATAGAAAGAGGGCTGTTGCGGCCCAATTTTCAACAATTTAATCTCAAGGGCAGCATTTTTTATATAATAGGAAGAATCTTCTTCCCTGATGAGGATACTATTTTCATAATCTGTAGATGGATAGCTGTCGGTTCCATAGTATATAAATAATGGGATATTCTCTCTCATCCATAAATCCTGCAAAAAAACTATTTCCAGAATAACTTTTTTTTTATCGATTACGTTTACCTGAGATGGTACTTCTTCTCCGTAAGGGGTGACTATCCTAATAGAATCTTTACTTATATTGTCAGGAAAATCATAACACAAACTTACTATTGCTCTATCTCTTTGCCTCCCTATGGGTTCAGTAATAAGGACAGGAAGTCTGTGTGTCCATTTATCATTCCACCATGGTTTTTCAGGCAGACTATTTAAGTAAAGCGGATTGGGAGAAATACTCTCTGGTTTTATCGATTGGAGTTCCTTTATCTCTGAATCAAATAAAAGAGGGGCGGCTTTTTCCACCGGTAACTGTATGGTATATCCCAAGGTGAATTTCTTCCCCTGGGGCATTATTTCTCCATTTTTTTTTATCTCCGCTTTATTCCAGACAATGAGCTGTTCGGTTGTTGAATAGCTTCTGATATCTTCAACGTGTGTTAATAAAGAATCGGAGAGTAATGATATTTCTCCCTCTGTGCTGTCAAAGATAAACCGTCTGGTTTTGGGGAAGGGCTTTGTCCATTTTGTGTAAGGACTGGGCAAAGTCACTTCTCCAGATGGGCCATCCTGCATTTCATACCTAAGTTTTCTGCCAAATATCGGCTTTCCTTCAAAGAACACACCCAATCCGAGGAAACTGCAGAAAAGCGGCTGAGAAAACTCCACTTCCATTTGTACGGTAATCCTGCCCTTGCGGGTGACAGAAACCGTTTGTATAAAATTCAGTAATTGTCTTTCTTTAAACAGTTCTTCTGGGCCTTCTATGGACCCTGCAATTGTTACTGTTTGCGTGTCTCCTTTTTCTTCCCTGTTGTACGTTAATGTATGCAGATTGCTGTGGTCTGGCTGTTTTGCTGCGAAAACTTTATCCGTAGAGGTGCGCACCACGCATATCAAATAATTATGCCTTCCTGTAATCCTAGTTTCATCAAGGATTATATCAGAAATGTTGCCGTTTTCCTGAACGAAGAATTTAAAGTTATCAAAGCCTAAAGGGTTCTCCCAAATATTTTCTGCAAAGCTACTGATGGAACAAAGGACTGTCAAGACAAAAAATAACAAAACTTTCACACATAATCTCATTCATCCTCCTTATTATCAGGTATGTGTTTTAGTAACCGAAATATTTATTCCCCAAACTCGTCCATTTTGAATATAAAAGCTCCTTTGAAGGCATCCACTCCGCATGCCAGTCACAGAAAAGAACATTTGTCCCTTCGTTATGTCTGTAGGCAGGGTAATATGCAGATGAATCATAACCTACTATTCCATTTCTGCTGTTACCCTCAATTTCTGCCAGACAGATAACTATGGATGGTTTCTGTATCCTTGCGTACTTTTTTGCTGTATAGTATAAGCCGTAGGCATTGTACCCGTAGGAAAGCGTGCTGTTCCAAAGTCCGTAAGTCTTACTGTACGGGTCTGAAGGACAGCGTAATATTCTTGGACCAATTCCTCCCGATGCTGATGTTGGATAGGGAAGGCCAATTGTCTCGCAGATTTTTCCGAACCACATGGTAGGATTGTTATAAGGAGAACAGCCCCACGGTGGAAACATTCCGTTCCAATCTTCTATATACATTGCAAAGCCCAAACCTAACTGTTTCAAGTTGTTTAAACAAACTGTCTGTCTCGCCCGTTCTCTTGCCTTCGAAAGCGCCGGCAGAAGCATCGCCGCCAGTATTGCAATGATGGCGATAACCACCAGTAATTCTATCAGCGTAAAGCCGTTTCTTTTTTTGCTCATTTTTCCTTCCTCCTTTTAAGTACTCCGATGATTATTTTCTGCAAAATTCTCACACATTTATTTCGGTTATCACCTCCCTTGATAGATTTAAAATTTTTTTAATGGTATTAAAATCATCTTGCGTGCCCTTTTCCACGTCGCTCGGATTTTCGTATTCCAACCCGATATAGCCATCATAGACGGGTAACAGTTTATCAAAGATTTTTTTATAGTCTATTACTCCTTCTTCGATCCTGCAGTATTCCGGCTTTCCGTCTACGTATTTAACGCTTTTAAAATGGGTGAAAGCGGTAAGAGGCAGAACTTCTTCAAGCGCTTCTGACGGGTCTTCACCAAAATACAGGAAATTTGCAGGGTCATAGTTCAATGTTACGTTTACCAGACCTATTTCTTCTAACAGTTTTTTACACATCCTGCCTGTCCTCATCAATCCACCATGATTTTCTACTACCACCGTCAGGTTGTATTCATTAGCCAATCTGCCGATGTCTTTAAGGGTCGCAGATACTTTTTTAAAATTATCCTCAGTCTCTTCCCAGTTATCGCATACACGAAGATATTTGGCGCCCAGCGAAGATGCTACCGGTATTTCTGTTTTATAGCCGTCCGTTATGGCAGTCTCCAAAAACGTCAGTCCGTTGTCTGACGCCGCTTGTTTGTATTTTTCAATTTCGTCCGTGTCTGTTCCTATCAAAAGGGGAAATATTTCGGGATCACCGAATTGTACACAGATATGTGTAATGGCGAGTGTTTTCATGAATCTGCAATATCTTTCAAAATTCCAGTATCTGAATCCCCACGGCGAAGATGTGAATTTACTGTTCATATCCTTATTTCTCCCATTTTAACAGAATCTTCAAAACATGATATTTGTTACGCTCCAGTTCTTTATATGCTTTTGGTGCATCATCAACAAAATATTCTTCGGTGTATAGACCTTTTGCGTCAAACTTCCCTTCTGATATCATCTTCAGTATTTCTTCTTTTGAACCAGGATTAATAGCAATTGAGCAGGATATTCTCAGGTCGTTGCAATTCCATTTTGAATAATGTGTTATAACAACAGGCCGTCTGTAATGTCCCAAAAGATGAACTCTTCCTTCAGGTCTTATATAGTCGGGAATAATATCCACTGCAGAAGGGTTGCCGCTGCATTCTATTACTACATCCACTTTTTTACCTTCGTTTAAGTCAAGGAGATCGTTCTCTGAATCGGGGTCACTCAGGTTTAAAAGACAAGGAGTGTATTTTTGAGCTAATTCCAGCCTATTCTCCCGTATGTCGCCTGCAATGATATTTCCTGCTCCGTATATTTTTGCCAGTTGAAGAGCGGAAAGTCCGACAGTGCCTGCACCCATTATCAGAACACTTTCACCTTTGTTTATTCCCACCATGTCGATACCTTTTTTTGCGACGCAAGCTAAATAAGCAATAACAGCTTCCTGGTAAGAAACATTATCTGGGATTTTTGCAGGCAGATCTCCCTTGTAAGGGCTTGTTTCGGGGTTTTTTACGGCATATTCGCATTGACCGCCCCATGCGGCATTATAATCAGGATAACTACGCACTTCATTTGCCATTACTCTGTTGCCTTCCCTGAATTTTTCTCCTGTATTGCTTGTAAACGCTTTCGAACCTGCATATACAACTTCACCGACGGCTTCATAGCCGGGAACACAGGGATAAATTACCCCATCACCGTTCGCTTCTCCGGAATAAACCGCCATCTCCGTTCCAGTGGATATTCCGCTGTATTTCGTTTTCACTACAATAGTCTTCTCATCAACTTCTGCCAGCCTTATTTCACGCAGCTCGGCCTCTTTAGCCCTTCTGAAAATTATGGCTTTTCCCTTTTCATAATTCTTTTCCATTATGCTCCTTCAGATTGAAAAATTTGAGTTCCGGCATCAAAAACATTTGAGAATTCTCTCTCTTTTTTCTTTGTATCCTGTCCATAAGTATTTCGGCTGCAAGTTCTCCGATTCTGGTACCGGTCTGTTCTACAAAAGGAATTGGCTGATTGACAAGAGAATGAAAATTCAGCTCCTGGATCTCGCCCAGGTTTAAATCAACCGGGTCAAAACCCGTAAGGGCTATATCATCGGGTATTTTATAGTTGTTTTCTGCGAGAAATTTAAACCCTTCCTTAAAATACATCAAGCTTTCTATAAATATCGCATCCGGGTTTTCCTTAGATAACATGTTTTGTATTGCCGTGTAAATACCCGGTTTTTTCCAGATCAGCTTCTCATCAATGCCAAGACCTTCTTCTTTCAGAACTCTTACATATCCGTCAAATCTTTCGGTTAATGCAGTGAGCTTTTTCTCGGAACCGATATAGGCAATTTTCTTTTTCCCTTTTCGTATAAGATTTTTCACTGCAAGAGATGCCCCCAGGTAATTATCACTTACCACAAAGTCTATTTTTGATTCCTTGATATAGTTATCAACAAGGACAATGGGAAGTTCATCATTTAATTTTTTCACGATGTCTACGGTTCTTTTTCCATTATTGTGTGGGGCAAAAATTATTCCATCAGTATTTCTCTCGGAAAAAGTTTCGAGTTGTTCTTCCTCCAGTATGCCAAGATTGGAACTGCATACGATGGAAAAATATCCTTTTTGTGTTAGAACTTTTTCTATTCCCGACAAGATGTTCAGGCTGAAATTTCTAGTCAAATCTCCAAGTATAATTCCGATTGTCTTTGTTTTTTTTGTTTTTAACTGTAAGCCTAAACTGTTAGGTCTGTATTTTTCTTCCTTTAGTTTCCTGCTTATTTTTTTCGCAAGGTCGGGATTAATCCTGTTTTTTTTCCATTTGTCATTGTAAACGTAGGATATCGTTGCTTCTGAAACTCCCATCTCTTTTGCAATGTCTTTTAATGTTTTCATATTTACACCCTTGCTTTATATTATACACATAATTTCAAATTTGTCAAGTATTAATCGATTAAGCATTGCTAAAATAAAAAATGGCAAAGAAGTAGGGAATACCTTTCGGTCAATCACTAAATACAGAAAAATAGTTTTTCGATCTCTTTCCGATTCATCCCAACTTGTTTGCCAACTGGGGCTGAATATACTGCTTCAGCATAGCATATTTTTTCGGCCGTTTTACCGTACCTCTTTATGAGCCATGGCCTGTATTCATTTGCAAGTGACACGAATCTTTTACCACGCCACAAACTCAGGAACTCAAGGCGTTCTTTCGTGTGAACCGGCACCTGATCGAGTATGCCCATTGTCCATGGCAGCCATTCATACATTTGTGAAGCATGTTGATGCCATGCAAGCAATTTTCTGTCCCATACCGAATCAATAGGGAAACAGAAATTAAAGGAACTTTTTTGAGGTTTGCCAGGGGAAAAATAAAAATAGCATGGGTTTTCTTTCAATGGCGGTACCTCAGGAACAATATTTGGAACTATGACAAGGTATGAAGTGTCGAGAACCAGCTGAGTCGTATATCTATGGTCGGGATGATATTCAGCGGGTGAATGTGTGAATATTATGTCCGGTCTGAACTTCCTGATGACTTTTAGGAGTTTTTTTCTGTTGGCCAGAGATGGAACCAATTCTCCATCATGAATGGGGAGTATTTTATACTCTGTATTCATTACTTTACCTGCTGCATAGGCTTCTTTTCTTCGCCGATCTGCGAGTTCTTTTCTGCCCAGAATCTGATGGCCGGTATCTCCGTTTGTCATTGAAACAACCAAAACTCTATGACCTTTTGAACTGTAAAGCATTGCGGTTCCGCCAAACTGCTCTTCAACGTCGTCAGGATGTGCGCCCACGGCCATTATGTTTAATTTTTTTTCTAACATAACCGTTCCTTTTTCTGGCAGATTATAGCACAGATTGTAATGGCATAGATAATTTATTTAAAAGATGGATTATTCATGGCTTTTTTAGGCCTTCAAAAAATTGCCTGAGTAAATAACCGCCGCCGGCTACCAGGAATACCCTTTCGGGCAATTTAAGATTTTTATTGTCAGGTGAAAGGCCGTTTACGACACCGGCAAGACCGCAGGTAAATAACAGGGATAATTTTGTTTCCCGCGGTGTCATGGGCCTGACCGGAGGGGGAGAGGGCTGTAAGGATTGTATGAATCGCTTTAACTCTTCCGGAGAAACGTCAGGGATTATCGGTGTTTCCGGTATGTTAAAACGAGATATAATGGAAGTTCCTGCCGGGACTGTGTTGTTCTTTTGAGCCTTCTTTATACGTTCTCGTTGCTGTCTCCGGCTTATCTCTTCGTGGCAGTTGGCGCAAAGGGTGATGGTTTCATCCGGCCTGTTTATTTTGTCGGGGTGGTGCTCCTCCAGGACTTCGGCGTTTGTGATTCCGCACTTATGGCAGTATCTTCCGGTGAATCCCTTAAGGACTTTTGAGATGGTTCCGGGACTTGCGCCAGTCTTTTTCCTTATAACCTCGTAACTGTTACCTTGTTTGCTTAAATCAATAATTTTCAGCCTTAGTTTTTTCATGTCTTTTTGGGTTCTTCTCATGACCGACTCCTTTTTGCGATTGTGACAGGATTGTGACATAATTGACTGAAACAGATAGAATTGCCGGAATAGGTAGAAATAATAGAAATGCTTTCAAAGCGTTGTGTGACAAGGGATTCGCGTAAAACCAGACTGCGACAGGGTTTAGGAAATTAGAGCCCGAAGGTATTCGTAATGCGCGGGTCGTCGGTTCAAGTCCGACCATGGGCTCCTAGATAATTAAGGATTTTTGCCGTTCTTGCATCCTTCTTTTTTTTGACCAGGCGTCCATAAAATTTCTATATGAGATGCAAAATGGTCATCCCATGCCTTTTGGAAGGTTGAGGAAAAATGCGCATATTGAAGCAACATTAAAACTCATCAGGAATGCCGTTAGTCCCTTTTTCTAATCACCCGAGAATGAGATTGTGCCGAAGCGGGACGGATTATGAAAAATACCGAAAGTAGGGCTCCATGTTTGCACTGCAGGCAGATGGCGGCAAACGTTGACGCGCCAGATTTTCCCTATGCGCGGCGCTTCCAGAAAATCGTCAAACGGAATGCGCGCTTCAATGATATACTCGGTTTCTGTCTGCGAGACGCCGGCCTCCATATCTATGTTCCAGCATATATCGCCGGACGGCGGTGTGCCGGGAGCAAAGTCAACGCGGGAGTCGTAAATGTCTCCCAGCGCTGAAAGGACTATGTGGGCATAGCGTGCGCCGGAGCCGGTTGGGTCCAGGAAAAGTTCCAAACCGTCGTTCCGGAAAGTATGTGGATGGTCGCGGCCCCGTTTCTCAACCGAAAGTTTTTCGCCGGCAGGAATAGGGCAGTGCGCCGCGAAGTAAAGAGCATCTTTATCCCAGCAGAGCCGGAAGGTGTTCTCCGGGCCTTTCTTCTTGTCGTAACGGTCGCGGAAAAGATTAAATTGCGATGCATTTTGCCATGCTTCTTCGTCAATGATACCGTCTATGCTTATCGTACCCTTACTGGCCGTTACGGTACCCGAGGGTGTCGGTCCCATCTCAGGGTGCGCGGGGTAGGGAGGCCAGGTTTTTTGCGGCTGTCTCAACAGCCTGTTAACCTTTTTGTGAGTTGAGGCAATCAGTTTAAGGTAGTCGTCGGCGGAGGTGTTATCACAGCGGCCGTAACCGCCGGGCAGCGCCTGTTTCTCTTCGCCGGCTCCGACATAGTTCAGTAATGCGTTGCCGTAGTATGCCCACCAGCCGTTGCCGTAGAGCGACGAGGTCAGCGCCCGTTCAGCTGTCTGTTCCGGGGTATTCCTGGAAATCCAGAGCCCGCAGATATACATGCCCGGCACTTTTGCCCGTTCCATGTAACGGAGGTCATGCTGCATCACGGCGGTCGGCCCCGTTGTGTATTCCGACTCGCCGAAAATAATGCACGGAACGCCGGCAGTTCCCAAACCGCGCGTTATGCCGGGTATATGTTCGGTAGTCGGGGCATATCCGAATATGAAGGCAGGGTTCAGCGCATGGCAGCGAGCACGCAGGGCGTCATATTGGTCCTCTATACGTTTGGCAGAGAAAAGACGGTAATGTCCGAACAGCCCGTTTTCAAGGAGCCATTTGCCGCGGTCTTCCGGTGCGATGCCGTCGTAAGGGTCTTTTTCGTTTCGGTTGAACTCATCCAGGTATGCGCGGAAACAGTGGTCGCATACGCATGGCCCGCCGTAGTAACCTGCCTCGTCAGAGAGGTACATCTCGGTGTCAATTACGAACCCGTCCGCGCCGGCTTCGGCAACCTTGACCGCCCAGCGACCGACGTGGCGCTCTATATACTGTGCGTCCAGCGGACAGCAGGTTTTTCCGTGTATCTTTCCGAAAGGCGGGCGGTAACGGTTGTAGGGCTCCTGGTGGTCGGAGCCGTAACGCCATTTTATCCAGACCGCCAGGCTGTGCTTGCGCGCCTCTTTGAGGTTTGCAGGAAGAAAATCGTTGAAACCTGGCACAAATGAGCGGTTCAGCGGGTCGTTTTGCATCCCGATAACCGCGACATTGAAGCCGCTTTCGGCCATCACCTGCGCCTTGCTTTTGTCTGTCGTTCCGTAGTTTTCATAAAGCTTGTCCTGTATCCACAGTGCGCGTATTCGCTGCGTTTGCATCCATCTCAATTCAGGCCGCAGCCTGCCGACGGGCTTCGGCTCAAAGACAACCGGCCGCGGCTCTATGCCTGCTTCCGCTGCGGTAGCAGTCCCTCCTGTTCCGGCGATTCCAAAAAGGATTGAGGGAGCGAAAAGACAAAAAAAGGCACTGAATAATAGGTTATTCATTTTGTAAAGGGAAATCCCTGTATTGAGTAATTATATTCTTTAGACATTTTTCCAATATCTTTTCTTTTCAATATTTTATGTAATTTCTCTGCAGGCGTCAATCCTTTAAGTGCAACATGCCGGAATAAGCCTGAAATCAGTCGCTTTAAGGCACTTACGGGTAATCCATGATTATAGAAAAGATCTGGCCCGCCTTTTTGAAATTGTGACAGGTTAGAGCCCAAACTCGTAATGCGCGGGTCGTCGGTTCAAGTCCGACCATGGGCTCTAAATTCAATTTATTTTTCAATTATTTCGCCGGTCTTCTCGTCTATTTCCAGTGCGCCCGTCTGTCCGGTTGCGCAACCGCTTAAGAAAAAAAGAAGCACAGCAGATATGAATATCCCCGCCACAACTGTTTTAAGCTTCATATTACCTCCCGTTCTGTTTAAAATTCCGCTATGTTGCAATGTAATATTATATCTTCTCTTTCAAAAGGTCAAAACCTTGACATTTGAAATATGTATTGTAGAATGAAAAATGTAAGCTATTTCCAGCAAAAACCTGAAAAGCCGCATCCGTGTAAATAAAAGGAGGTTTAATTTTATGGGGATTTTTGTGAAAGACAGGTTGTTTGCCGCAGTTATTCTGTCAATTCTCATTTTCGGGGGGTGCGGCAGAAATAAGGAACAGAACATCATTCCTGAAAGTGAGTTGCCGGCTTCAGAGCAGGAGCAAATAAGACAGGTGCTCCGGGATAATAATTACATGAAAGATTCGGCCAGGGATACGTTTGCAGAAAAATACGGCGCTGAAGGAATCCCGTTTATGATTGAAAGAATTCTGGAGATATATGATTTGGGCTCTGATTTCAACTATCCAGCAGAATATTCAATAGCATCCAACCTGATACTTTCTCTGGGAGAAATTGGAGACAACAGAGTATTTCCGGCTCTAAAATTATGGCTTACAGACAAAAAGTACAGAGTGTTCCGGCAGTGTGCGGCGTACTCTCTGGGTGAACTGGGCAATCCGGAAGCATCGGGACCGCTCAGGAAAATATGGGAGGAGGAAAAGGGATATCTTGAAAAGGGGGACGATGAAGGGCCATGGCCTTTTGGCGGGTACCATCCTTCGGGCGGTTACGTCCATGGGGTAATGGGCGCAGCCGGAACTGCTCTCTTCAAGCTGGGTGAAAAAAGCATAGTGGGAAACCTGATTGAAATAGCAAGGATTTCTGAAGATAGGTGGTCGAGCGGAACCATGAAAATTCTGCGGACACTGAGAGAATTAACGGGGCAATCCGGACTGGCAGCGACAAGCCGTGTTCAGTATTGGGAAAATTGGTGGAACAAGAATAAACAATACTATCAGTAAGTATTGCGTTCAACAAAAACAAAAATATTTTCCTCCTTTAAATATGGAAATTGCAGGCACTGTTCTATTCATTCTTTTTTCTTTTGTTGGAATTGCCGTTATTTTTTTGTCACTGCCGGGAACTTTCATTATTCTTGCAGGAGCGCTTTTATACGCCTTCTTAACCCATTTCGGACCGGTGGGCCGGAATCTGATTCTTGTGCTGTTTTTTATGGCTGTACTGGCAGAGTCTGCCGATAATATTTTGGCCATGCTCGGGGCAAAAAAAACCGGAGCTTCAAGAGAAAGCATTGTCGCCGTATTTATCGGAAGTATTGCGGGCGCAGCCGCCGGCGGGATGATTGTGCCCGTGATAGGGTCCCTTGCCGGAGCTTTTGTCGGAGGGGCCGCTGCTCCCTTTGCAGTTGAATATTTCAGGCAGAAAAATTTGAAACGCGCGTTCAGGGCGGGTATGGGTTCGCTGACGGGACGGGCAGGCGGGATACTTCTGAAATTCATAATAGCCGTTGGCATGGTTGTTATAGTTCTCAAAAAGATTTTTTGATTCCGTATTGCTGAAAAGAACGCGTGACAAGCCTGTTCGGATGCAGAAACTGCGCAACGGAATCCTGTCCGGCAGAAATTGTATTCTGACAGGCTGTAGTGGAAAAAAAACTGCATATGCTTACAGAGCTTTCATGACAGCCGCCTTGAAATTTATTTTTAATGTAGTAAACTATTGCTATGAATAAACTGATTGTTATCACTTTAGTGTTATCGGCAGTATTGCTTGCAGGATGCAGAACTCCCAACATGACATCTTATCCCTCGTATAGGTATCAGCCCTATATGGGCGACCAGCAGGCTGCCCAGCAGGAATACCTCAGGAACGTACAGAAGTGGCAGGAGGAGCAGCAGAATCTTGACAGATTTATTAATAACGGCAGGATTGACGACTTAAAGACAAAAAGGTATTGGTGGCAGTGGTGGTAGGCTGCTAATAAAAACTCGTTTTATTTTTTACGGATACCATCCTAACGCTCAAAACCCCTGCAGATTTCTCGGATGCTTTTTCTCCATTTGCTTGAAAGCTTCGCTTGAAAGTAGAACAATCGTTCCCTGTTCAGTGCGCGCGTTATATTCTATGCGTATTTTTGTTATATCTCCAAACCACAGGTGGTTTTCGTTATACTTGTTTGCCTGAAATCCCGCGCCGAATTTTTCAAAGAATGCGGTTTTTAATTTATCCCAGTTTTCAAGTCCTTTTGTATAGAGCCAGACGTTGCAGAATTTCTCCTGCCAGAAGCAGTATTCAATCTTTTCAATTTTTGACGGCCCAAGCATTAAAAGGTCATCTTTCCTTGTATATGTTTTTATTCCGCCAAAACTGGGGTCAGTCCTTGAATATTCCATGTCTGTCAGAGTTTTCAAATCCGTGCCCCACGTGATTTCTCTGAATCCGTCCGGCTCACTGTTTTCTTTAAAACCGGTTACTTCCGCAGGGGGCGGGATAGCAGCCTTTTTTTCTGTGCGAGGGGAAGTGGCGGCACAGCCTGTTAATAAGAAGATTGTTGGAATTCCCAACCACAGCAGTTTTATAAGTTTCATAGTCAGTTCTGTTAAATTCCGGGTTATCTCCCGTCTCATTTTAGAATAAATTGACAAATTATCAGAAATTCCTCTGACAAGGAAGCTTTCCCTTAAGCTTCATTTTATCCCCTGTGTTTTAAAAGTCAACTAAAAAAGGCGGGAGGGGAGAGAAGGCAGCCAGCGTAAAAGTTTTTTTGTATTGTATAAAATGTTCTCATATGGTGCGGCAGTGTCAATCTGAATCAATCTCAATATGCTGCTTACAGGCGGGACATTCAATTGATGTAATGTGTATTACTTCATAGTCGGCATAGATTTTAATGCTGAAGTTTGTGTTGCAGTAAGGGCATTTATATTCTCTTATCTGTGTTTTTTTGTTTTCCTGCGAATCTTCTTTCTTATAAAGCATGTCAAACTGAATAATTGCTTTACAGCGGGGGCATATTCCGGACAGAAAACTTTCCTCGCTCAAAAAAACGGAACATTCGGGACACTTGTATTTTATTGTCTTTTTCTTGTAAATATTCTTTTCTTCCTGCGAGAGTCCTGTTTTTCTGATATGTTCCGGATGAATAATCTTTTTACAGTAATGACATGTCCCTAAAATGATAAGCTCTTCGTTTAACTCCCTTTTGCAATAAGGACATTGATATTTCATCTCTAACCTATTCACTCATCTTTTGTTCTTCAAGATATATTTTACCCGTCTTTTTAAGAACAGTAATAGTGGTTCAATTCAAGATGAAGATTGAATAATTCAGTACCGATGCAAAGGTTACCCATAACAGGTAAGGAACAAGCAGATATGCCGAGAGCGGGTATATCTTTTTGAAAAGAGCAATAGTGATTATTATTGCAATCCATAACAGGATTATTTCAATGAATGCCATGAGCGGGCTTTCCATTCCGAAAAAAAGGAAAGACCATAGAATGTTAAGAAAAAGCTGTGCGGAAAAAAAGATTAGGGCTGTTTTTTTCTTCTGAAAAACGTTTTCACGCGACAAAACAAGAAACAGGGAAACTCCCATCAGTATATATAATAAAGTCCATACAGGGGCAAATACCCATGAAGGAGGATTGAACGGCGGCTTGTTGAGCGTAAGGTACCAGCTGTCCACGGAAGCAGAAGTGAAGAGAGAGCCGATTGCCCCTGCCGACAGGCAGATAATAATTGATGCTGTCAGTTTCAATGTCCGTATATGCTTCATATTCGCGGTATTGAAGCCTCCTGTTATTATAGCATAACGATAAAGGGAAAAGAGGAATTTTCAAAAAGCAAAGAACAAGAGTGAATATCGAAAAATTACATGTACTTCCTGCCTTCGTCGAGCATTGCAAGATAATTTTTCAGGGGTATCTAGTTTGCTACGGAATTGCCTGTTCCGAGACAATCTCCTCCGCCGGGCATGCAGGCATCAAGAGTTTTACGTATTTTCGAAGAATGTTATTTTTTAATCCCTGATAATCAGGAATAAAAGATTTTTGCAGGGACATTGGCAGTTCTCCTTATATAGTTCAACCTTCGCCCAGCTCGTTCAGCGCGTCCCTTATTGCTTTGCAGTGGTCTCCGTCCCAGTAAACCCTTCTGCATTCGGGACACTGGCTGAATTTGTCCCTGTTGGCATAGACATATTCAGGAACGAGGGCTGTTATATCATATTTCTCTTTTCTTTCAAGCGGCGAATTGCACAGCGAACACCTCGTAAAAAACATCATAGGGTTGATTTCCAG
Organism: Candidatus Omnitrophota bacterium; assembly: GCA_016928555.1. Taxonomy (GTDB): domain Bacteria; phylum Ratteibacteria; class UBA8468; order B48-G9; family JAFGKM01; genus JAFGKM01. The sequence continues at coordinate 21,607 of JAFGKM010000094.1, forward strand.
CAGGAGTTTGTTTTTTATCTCCCTTAACTGGCGCGATGTTCCTTCGCTTTCAATAAAAACTGCAATTCCTTCATTTTCCTCAAACAGTTTCCTGTCACGTGTCAGAAGAATCCTGCCGTCTCTGCGTGCAATTCTTACCAGCTCGGACTTCCTGCGCGTATTGAAATAAAGCGCATCGTATCCGGCCAGCCTGAGCCATTTTGCCGCGTTGCCCAACATTCCGTCAGCGACGAAAGTCATTGCCGGTCACCTCAAAAGCCTATAAAACGGGATTCCATCTCTCTTGATATTATGTACAGCTTTATATCCTGTCCGCGAGCCAGAACGGTTCTTCTGAAATCCAGTATTACGCGAACGCTTTTTCTCTCCCATATAACTGTGTGGCCTGCGGATGTTCTTACAACGTTGGTTATACTTCCCAACCATGCAATAAGCGCTTTTTCCAGTTCATCGCGGTTGAGGCTTCCAAGCGATTCTATAACCGCCCCGAAAAAACGGTCATTCCAGAACAGGTATATTATTTCGTCTGCGACGGCATAGCCGATTTTAAAATCTTCTTTTTCGTTTACGTACCCCTCTCCCTTCCATTCTTTCATAAAATAAAGCACGTGCTGTTTTGCCGTATCGGAAAAAATGTCGCCGTATCTGGCAAAATTTAGGGCGCCGATGCTTTTAAGCCCCTGCGTGTCTGATATTCGCTGTCCCCATGCGATGCCCCTGAAGCCCCGGGGATCGGGATAAAAAGTTTCCTCAACAGCCGTTCTGCTCTGGGAAAACACGTAATCCGCGCATATTATAAATGCGATAACTGCTACGATTATTTTTTTCATTGTATACCCTCTCTCTGTAGATTACGCGCCGCCTTGTGTTGCAAAATCGTTTAGCAGGCATTACAATATTAACATAAAGAGGAAAATACATAAAATGCGGACAGGGGCGCATATCTGGATAGGGGAGGGGATTGAAAAAGCGGTTGATACCGCAGAGATGCTCGGATGCGGCTGTTTCCAGATATTTCTTCAGAACCCGCGCTCGTGGAAGAGAAGAAAACGCGCCGATGAAGAAATTTCGGCTTTCAAAAAAAGCGTAAAAAGAAGCAATATAAAGCCTGTTGTTGTCCATATGCCGTATATTCTCAATCTTGCTTCGCCGGATAAGAAAATAGCGGCTATGTCGCAAGCGCTTTTTGAAAAGGAGATGATTGAGGCCGAGAGCTTAGGCGCGGATTATTACGTGATACACCCCGGGAGCCACAGAGGCGCAGGGATTGAAGCAGGGATGAAAAACCTCGCCGCAAGCCTCCGGCCTTTTGCGGCTTCCTCTCCCAGGATACTTCTTGAGAATACCGCAGGGCAGGGAAACACCATAGGGGGCAGGTGGGAGGATTTTGCGTATCTTTTTGGCAGGTTCGGGAATGATATCGGCCTGTGTTTTGATACTGCCCATGCTTTTCAGGCGGGGTATAACATAAAGGACGAGGAAAAGCTTAATGAGATGCTTGGCGCAATTAGCACGAATCTTGCTCCCGGCGCCATCCTGCTCATACATGCCAACGATTCGGCCTCTCCCATGGGGTCGGGGCTTGACAGGCATCAGCATATTGGCAGGGGATATCTCGGAGAGGAAGCATTTGAACTTCTTGTTAAAGACGCATACTGCGGTACCCTGCCTTTTATAATTGAAACTCCCAAGTCGGAGATAAACGCCGACAGGAAAAACCTTGAAATTTTGAGAACAATCGGAATGAAATACGGGAAAATCAATAAACTCAATCCCTCCGGGAAAAAAGCCATTCTTGACAAAAAGATGGTAAGGCCGCATAATGTAACAAGTATAAACTTATAACCATTACATTTACCCGCAGGGGTAGAGGAGATGAAGGAATGACTAAAGAAGAACTTCGCGGCATGCTTGAAGCGGAAAAGGCGGATGAATTAGTATTTAAGGGTAAATGCCATGACTGCGGCAGGGAAATTGAGGTGGCGGCGCGGATAGAGGATGAATCTCCCGTTGCAGACGGAGGAAGCGTATACAAGGTTGAACCTTCTTCGGTCAGCGAAGATAATATATTCTTGAAGTGCGAGGACTGTTTTAAACAGGACAGCGGATTGAGAAACTGGAGGAAAACCGAGGTTTATTCAAGGGTTGTCGGTTATTTAAGGCCCGTGGAGCAGTGGAACAAAGGGAAGAAAACGGAATGGAGCATGAGGAAGGTCTACAAGATAAAATAGGAATTTAATAAGGCGGTGTGCTTCAGTAAAAAAGATGGCGGAGGAGGTGCCGGATGGAGAAAAAGAATATTCTGGAATTGCTTGAAAAGGTATCTGCCGACTGCGGTAAGGCCGTTGAAAAAGGATTCAGTTCCGGTTTAAATCTTGTGACGATTAAGAAGCAGATAGACGAATGCATAAAATTGCTCGGCGCCGCAGATGAAAAAAATATTGAGACGAAGCCGGACGGGCAAACCGGACAGTCTGCCGTAAAGAAGACTGAACCGGAGAAAGCGGAAGAGAAGACCTCGGAGCCGGAGGCCGTTAATGCGAACGGAAATTTAACCGGCAGGGTAGAAGAGCTTTCGGGAGAAGTTGTCGTAAAAGATAAGGCGAAAGAATCTCAAGGGAAGCTCGGTTCTGTCGAGCAAGGTCCCGCACAGGAGTTAAAACGTACCAGTTCCGTGCCTGATAAACCGGCAGGCTCCGACAATCCATGATGGATTTTCGGAGAACCGGGGAGGGATGCGCATGCCCTTGGTAAAACCGAATATTGTTATTAGCAGGTGTTTTGTAGACGCCGTGAGATACAACGGGGCAAGGATATCCAGCAGTTTTATGGATGAACTTAAAAATCATGTGAATTTTATCCCGGTTTGTCCCGAGATGGAAGTAGGACTTGGAGCTCCGCGCCTGCCTTTGCGGCTGGTGGAGAAAAAAGACGGAGTTCACATGATACAGCAGAAGACTGAAAGAGACTTTACGGACAGTATGTCGGACTTTGCCTCGTCTTTTCTGTCAGGGCTTAAGGATATAGACGGGTTTGTCCTGAAATCCAAGTCTCCTTCCTGCGGCATAGCGTCCGTAAAAATATACGCTTCAATGGAGAAAAAGCCCGCGGTGCGCAGGGATAAAGGGCTTTTTGCGGAAAAGGTAAAGGAGCGGTATTCCAACCTGCCGGTTGAGAGCGAAGGCAGGGTTACTGACCCCGATATAAAGGAAAATTTTTTAACGGCGATATTTTCGCTCTCGGAATTCAGAAACTTAAAAAAAAATATAACATCGCAGGGAAAGCTGGTTGATTTTCATACGGGCTACAAACTTTTATTCATGGCTTTTTCACAGAGCAGGATGCGCATTATGGGGAAGATAGTGGCAAATCATGAGAAACATCCCTTTTCTTCGGTTATAGAGAGCTATGAAAGGGAATTCATGGAGATTTTTACAAGGAGAGCCAACAGAAAATCCCATATAAACGTACTTCAGCACGCTTTCGGATATTTTTCCCCGAAAATAACCGCCGGAGAGAAAAAGAATTTTCTTTCTTTGCTTCAGAGGTATAAAAACGGAGACATTCCCCTCAATTTCCTGCTTGAGATAGTAAGAGTCTACATTGCCCGCACAGGAGACAGCTATCTTATAAGGCAGAAGTATTTCAATCCCTACCCGGAAGAGCTTCAGTGGCGTTAACCGGAAAGCCTGAACCGGTGCTTGGTGCGCAGGCATATCTTTACAAGCATGAGCATGACCGGGACTTCTATCAGCACGCCCACGACTGTTGCCAGTGCGGCGCCTGAACCCAGGCCGAAAAGCATTGCGGCTGTCGCAATAGCAACCTCAAAGTGGTTTGACGCACCTATCATGGCGGCAGGAGCGGCATCTTCATAAGTCAGTTTCAATAGCCTCGCAATTCCGTAGCCCAGCCAAAAGATAAGATTAGTCTGTATAAACAGCGGGATTGCAATCCAGAGTATAGTAAGGGGATTAGCCGTAATTACCTCTCCTTTGAAGGAGAAAAGGAGTACAAGGGTAAGCAGAAGGGCTGACATTGTTACGGGCGTAAGAAAGCGGAGGAATCTTTCTTTAAACCATTTCTCGCCTCGCTTTTTGAAAATCCATTTTCTCGTCAGGTATCCCGCAACAAGGGGTAAAGCAACATAAATGCCCACGGAAAGCAGCATCGCCTGCCATGGTACCGGCAGTCTGTCCACTCCGAGAAGGAACCCGCCCAAAGGTCCGTAAAGAAAAAGCATTGTAAGGGAATTTATCGCCACCATGACAAGAGTAAGCCCGTCATTGCCTTTTGCCAGGAAACTCCATACGAGAACCATCGCCGTACACGGGGCTATGCCGAGAAGTATCGCACCGGCGAGGTAACCGCGCCACAGCGGTACGGCAAGCATCTTTATCCCCTCCCGCATTACGACTGTTCCCTCGCCGTGTACTGCCCCGACGGCAAGGTCGAGGCCGAACGGCATTTTTACATAGTCCAGGGCGTCCGTTCCTATTAAACGCCTGAAAAGGATTCCAAGGAAGAAATAGGAAATAACATACATAGTGAACGGCTTGATTGCCCAGTTGACAAAAAGCGTGAGGCCCACGGGCTTCCCGCTCTTACCAGCTTTAATTACCTCGGCGAAGTCAATCTTCACCATGATGGGATACATCATGAGGAAAAGACAGACGGCTATGGGTATGG
>JAFGKM010000017.1 GCA_016928555.1 Candidatus Omnitrophota bacterium
AGGTCTTTAGCCTGCGCATAAAATCGCCCGGTTATATCCACAGACGGGCTCTCATAGCCTCAATAAGTGCATTCAATGCAAGCGAGGAAAACGCCTCCCTCAAACTTGCGCATTTCAGGTCCTTCTTCGCCTTAAGTCCCGCAAAGAAAGTCTCTTCTATCTTGCCGTTTATCATTTCAAAGACCTCTTTTTCCGAGGTCTGGTTGCCGGACTTGGCATTCCTCCACTCTATGTAAGAGGCTATAACGCCGCCGCTGTTGGCAAAAAAATCCGGCAGAAGCCGCGTACCGTTTTTAAGCAGATACTTTTCTCCCTCTTCAGTCGTCGGGTCATTGGCGCCTTCCACGACCATTTTTGTTTTTATCTTAGGAGCGGTCTCTGCCGTTATGACGCGCTCCAGCGCCGCAGGCACAAAAACGTCGCTTTCAACGGACAAAAACTCGGCGCGGGTAAGAGGTTCGGCGCCTGGGAATCCTTTTACCGAATCCCTGCTTGTCGGGCAGTAATCCAGAAGTTTCACTACATCAAGTCCATTCTTATTGTAAACTGCTCCTCCGATATCGGAAACGGCAGTTATCTTTGCACCCATCTGCCGGAGGAAATATGCGGTCCATCTGCCCACGTTGCCGAAACCCTGTACTGTTATCTCCGTTTCATTCAAAGATTTTTTCAGGATATTCTCAACGCCGAGTTTGACGGCATGGGAAACGCCGCAGCCCGTCGCCTGGAGTCGCCCCGGAAGCCCTCCTATTATTACCGGCTTGCCCGTGACGGACTCCGCTTTATGTGTTTCACCGTATATTGTCGCCATATCCTGCGGGGTGCTTCCCATGTCGGGAGCGGGGATGTAAGCGCCGGAAGCCAGCTCCTCCCTTATCATGTGCACGTATTCTTTTATTATTGCTATCCGGGTGAAGTCGTCCACATTGTAAGGATTAAACTTTATCCCGGACTTTCCGCCCCCGAAAGGCAGTCCCATCAGTGCATTCTTATACGTCATTATCTCGGCAAGGTTTCTCGTCTCATCCATGGATGCGTTGAGAGAAAAGCGCACGCCGCCCTTGGCCGGCCCCATAACCACGTTGTGGTAGACCACAAATGCGTCAAAACATATAATCTCGTCCTTAGACATCTTCAGGTTCAGCGAAAACTTTATTTCCTTTTCCGATTTTTCCAGCAGAGTCTCCGCCGCGGCCGGAAAATCAATTATCTCCTTCATCCGTTCCAATGGAATCAACGCCATCTGCCCCTCCTTACAAAAACAGTGCGATGAATTTTATCCTGCCGCAGCTCGTTTTTTTTGAGAGCGTAGGGGGATGCACCGCTACAGTTTCAGAATTCTCTCCGCGTTTTTCCGCGTAATGTTATTATATGCAGTTTCCGATATTATACCCTTTTTACGTATCTCCCTGAAATAATCCACTATAGGAGTTTCCTGTACGGCGTGGCACAGGTCGGTGCCGAAAAGCAGCTGTTTGTGAAATTCATTCAGGAATTTATATCCGTATTCTTTGTCCCGGGTAATCGCATTATACCCGCTTCCCGCAGACAGGTCGCCGTACAGGTTAGGATATTTCTTCAAAAGTTTCTGCAGCCGGCCGGGAGATTTTATCATTCCCTTGGGATAGCCGGCCCTGGTTTTTTCCGGCACGTCTCTGCTTATCTCCGACCAGAAAGCCATCGCATGCCCTATGAAAATTGTTTCCGGACACTTTTTCAAAACCCTTTCTAACCGCGGCAGGTATCTGTCATCAACAAGCCCGTAACTTCCGCCTATCCTGCTGTACAGATGGAACAAAACCGGCAACCCCGCCCTGCCGCACTGTCTGAAAAGATTTATGCACAGCGGGCTGTCAATGTAAAGATTGGCTGTTATTTCCCCCACCCCTTTGCATCCGGCTTTTTTATACCTGTTAAGCAAAAAAGAAAAATCAGTCTCGGGCGAATTGTCTCCCGCACGCGGGTCTATGTTGCAAAAAGGAATTACCTTTCCCGGATGGCGCCTGTAAATTTTCAGCACATCTTCGGATCCGAAATAGAGATACGAACCTTCCGGACCTATAATCGGAAGGATGACAAACCTTTGAATCCCGAGTTCTTCCATCCTTTTCAGCAGTATCCCTGAAGTTAAGGGCTTTTCACCCCACACCGTAAGCACGTGCGTATGCATATCTATCATTTTTCACCTCTCCGGTAATTTTTCTCAACCTTGCAGAACGACTTTATTGTGTCATTCACTTCTTTTATTCCCCACTTTTCATGTATGTAAAGAGTCATATGGTCAGCCAGAGCCCTTTCGGCTTCGGGACAGCATCCTTCATAATCTATCTTCCTTGCCCCGGGCAGACTCCACGGCAGGCAGGAACTTCCGAAGGTATTACGCCCGGCAATCCACTTCTGTTTATACATCGGCGCCACGTAATGCGCTCCCACAGGAATGCCCTCCTTCTGCAGAGCCGTCGCGATAACCTCCTTACTGCCGCCGTTCAGCTTTTTGACATCAACCCGGATAAAACAAAACCACGGGTTGGGCTCGGAAGAAGAGAGAACTTTCCACAGTTTGAAACATGAAAGGCTGTTTTCAAAACCTCTCTTCAGTTCTTCGTAAACCCGCATTCTGCTTTTCTTTATCCCGTTCAGCTTTTTCAGCTGTTCCCTGCCTATCGCCGCTTCCAGTTCTGTCATCCTGTAGTTAAGCCCTGCAAACAGGTTTGTCGGAAAATCGGAATTGAACGGCTTACCCCTGTCAGCAAACCTCTTGGCATTCCAGTACAACTCCTCGTTGTTAGTAATAACCATCCCGCCCTGCCCGCCGCTGGTGGTATGCTTGCCGCTCATAAGGCTGAAACAACTCAGGTTGCCGAAGGACCCCACGTACTTCCCGTTGTATGTAGCACCGTGCGCCTGCGCACAGTCCTCTATAACATAAATACCATGTTTCCGGGCAATACGCATTATCTCCTTCATCCTTGCGGGATTCCCTGCAAGGTGAACAACGATAACCGCTTTTGTCCTTTTTGTTATATTTTTTTCTACGGAAGCCGGAGAGATATTCAAATTGTCATATTCAACGTCCGCAAATACAGGGATGCACTGCTGGAAGATAATGGGACATATTGTTCCCGGGTCGGTTATGGGCGTAGTTATCACCTCGCTTCCCGGCTCAAGCCGCAAAGACGCAAGCGCAGAATGTACCGCCGCAGTTCCTGAACTTACCGCAGTTGCAAACTTAACTCCGAAATATTTGGCAAACTCTTTCTCGTAGGCGTCAACCTCAACGCCCCCGTACCTGTCAAAAGCAGCGCCTTTAGCAATCGCCTTTTCAAAGAGCTTGAGCACCGCTTTTTTTTCAACATCGCCGAACATTACTCTGAGGGGCATCGGTTTGCTCCGTACAGGTTTACCTCCTTCCATAGCAAGTTTTTCCATAGTCCTTTGCTCTCCCTTATTTCCCTCGCCCCTTCGGGGAGAGGGTCAGGGGGAGGGTTTATTATGACAATTACAACCTTCACCTTTTGAAAGATAGCGCCCACCTGCCGAGATTTTCAGAGTTGCCCGGGTCTTCCGCGAGCAGAGCCTTATAATTTTCAACAACCTTTTTTACCGCGCCCGCATATTCTTCTATAACTTCTGGATAATATTTCTTAAACCACGGAACTGTGAAAACACGCGGCTGAATCCCTTCTGAAACAGGCAGGGGACCTCCGTAATTTCTTATGTCGGTTGCGGAATTAGCTATTCTTGTAGGCCTGCCGTCGTTGTAGACATCCACCGTGTTCAGCAGCGGATGAAGATGCAGTGCCTTGTTGCACCCGGGATAAACCGCCGCCCCTTCCGCACTCACCGCCTCGCAGAAACGCGAAACGGACAGACCGCCCAGTTCTTCGCTCCTGTAATGCCCGCGGGAAGCATACCAGCCACCCATTGTAGTGCCGGAACCTTTAGCAGGCCTTGTCGGCCTTATGCCAGGCACTCCCTCAAGCATATCCCAGAAATAATTCATGGCTCTGTCTATCTCCGCCATCTCTGAAGGGTATTTTTTTAATTCAACGAGCCCAAGAGCGGAAGAGACCTGGTGCATCCTGTACTTATATCCGCCCCAGGGCAGGCCTGCCCCTTCCTGCAGATAAGGAAGGGTTAGTTCGCCGGACCGCTCGTAGTGACCGAAGACGACCGCCCTTTCGTATATCTCCCTGTTATCGGTAAGCATTACGCCCGCCTCTCCTATGGGAAAGGATTTCCCGCTCATGCACGAAAATGCGGATACATCGCCGAAACTGCCGACAATTTTGCCTTTGTAAAGCGCTCCGTGCGCATGAGAGACATCTTCCACTATCTTCAAGTTATGCCTTTGCGCTACCGCGGTAATCCTATCCATATCTGCAGGCCTTCCGCAGTAATGGACAACAAGTAT
>JAFGKM010000018.1 GCA_016928555.1 Candidatus Omnitrophota bacterium
AAGGGCGGTATGCATCTCCAACCTCAAGCAGATAGGCCTGGCGATGAAGATGTACAGCCAGGACTACAGGGAGTTCTTCCCGCGGACATCGGCGGCAGCTCTTAGTGTAACTCATGCGGCTGGTAATGCCACAACCGGTGCTTCCTTCAACCTGCTGTATCCCAAGTACATCTCCGCGGAAAAGACGTTTATCTGTCCTTCCGACCTGACAGCAACCACAGAAGCTTTTGCAGCAGAAGAAGTCAGTCAGCTGGGAGGAGACAAACTTCTTGATTCAACGGGATGTTCTTACGCCTACGCGATGGCTTGCAACGAACAGACGTCAGTTGATACCGTTCTTGCTGTTGACAAGGCGAGGGCAGTCGATTCTGACTATACTACCGAAGCTACGGCGTGGGATGTGGCCCAGCTTACTAGCAGCGGACAGGGCGGAATCAACCACAAGGCGGACGGCGTGAACGCTTTATACGTTGGCGGCCACGTGAAGTGGATACCAAAGTCCAGGATATTCAGGGCTGCGGCTGATTTCCCGAATTCCGCGTATGCAACAGGTACGGCCGGATGGGTAAAGAACCCGTAATACAATAACAAGAACAAAAAAGAAGAGGCCCCGCGTAAAAACGGGGCTTTTTCTTTTATCCACGCCGTTGACACTCCTCCCCAAAAACCGTATCATTTAAAAGAGAAGAGAGTGTCTTGCTTGTTTTGATTGTCATTGCGAAGCATGCAGCGTATGCTGAAGCAATCTCAGGAGATTGCCGCGTCGCTTCGCTCCTCGAAATGACAAGTTAAAGGGGTGATAAAATGGCGAACAGGATGAAAACATATTTTCTTCTGGGGCTGTTGACGGTGCTTTTTGTACTGATAGGGAGCATATGGGGAAAGGAGGGGATGATAATTGCTTTCCTCTTTGCTATTGCGATTAACTGGATTTCTTATTTCTTCAGCGACAAGATAGTTCTCGCCATGTACAGGGCAAAACAGATTTCCTATAACGACTACCCCGTGATACATAATATCGTGGGGGAACTTACGCAGAAGGCTGGCCTGCCCATGCCCAAACTTTACATTGTGCCGTCAGCGACACCCAATGCGTTTGCAACCGGAAGGGACCCTAACCATGCCGCGGTTGCCGTGACTTCCGGCATTCTGGACCTGCTTACCGAGAATGAATTGAAGGGCGTCCTTGCCCACGAACTGGGGCATGTCAAGCACAGGGATATATTGATTGCCACCGTGGCGGCTACCATAGCCGGCGCGATAACGATGCTGGCGAGAATGATGATGTTTTTCGGAGGAGGCGGCAACAGGAGGCAGGGTAACATCATAGGGCTGGCAGGGATTCTTATACTTCTTATCCTTGCGCCCATAGCGGCCATGATTATCCAGATGGCGATATCCCGTTCAAGAGAATATCTGGCCGACGAGGAAGGGGCTCAGCTTGCCGGCAATCCGTCTTATCTTGCAAACGCTTTAAGAAAACTTGCCGCAGGGGTGCGCAGGGCTCCCATGAACAGCTCAAATACCGCGACTGCGCATATGTTTATCGTTTCTCCGTTCAGCGGCAAGGCGGTTCTTTCCCTGTTTTCCACTCACCCGCCGGTTGAAGAGCGCATCAGAAGACTGGAAAGCCTGCGGATATAAATCGCACCGCTACATTGTCGGATAAATCCGACCGCTACAAACCCATTTCTGTAGCGGTGGCATTTATGCCACGGAAAGATTTGCAGTAAAAGCTACCTTTCAGCGCATATTGATTTTGGCCAGAGTTACTTCTGAGCGGGCGCGTTCCAGCATACTGCGCACGTAGTCAACCTGTCTTCTCAAGGAGCGTGTGATGGCGTCGGTGTACTGGAAATTCAACAGGAAGAAATATATGTCGTCCATAACCGTAAGCATCTTCTCGCATTTTCCTGTTTCCCCTTTTCTTATCTCGTCAAGCATGTACCGTCTCAGTTCTCCGTTGCATTCGCACAAGCCGTGCAGGTAGCTTTTGTAGTCAAAACCGTATTCTTCGGGAGAAGGTATTTTCCCGTTTTTGATGATGTTGAAGGTGATAACCGCTTCAGCCAGCTCCTTCTCCGCGGCGTGAAGGAACCCCGCATACATTATCTCCGGAAAGTTTTTAAGAGTTTTTTTTGCTTCCTTCAGAATGGAAAACGCTTCTTTCATCTCTTTTTCCGCTTCGCCGTAAAGGCGCTGGTGTATTTTTTTTATGGAGTCGGCCGCCATTCTTCCGACCTCGCGGGATAATTTCAGCGATTTTTCCCTTGCCGCATCCTCTTTTTCAAAAAAGTTTTTCAGTTTCTTTTCCAAGTTTTTCATTTTTCTCCTCGGTTATGATTTACCTCTTTTTCCCCCTCACCTTTTATTCCTCTCCCCTTGGGGGAGAGGGTTGGGGTGAGGGGTGCTATATTTATAAAAATCACGCAATTCTTTCTCTATGGACATTTTATTTACTTCGGAAACATCTTTTTGCGCGTTTTTCAGGCGCGCTTTCGGTTTTACCGCCTGAGGATACACGATTTCAAGGAATCCGGAGACGGGCAGAACCCCGCTTCCGAACAGGCGTCCGCAGTCCTGGACTCCCCTGTCGTCAGATACCACGGTTTTAAAACGGTTGTTTTCAGGGCTTTTTTCCAGCATTTCCCGTATGAGTTCGTCTGCAGTGACATCCCCGGAAAAGAGCGTCCGTATTTTTTTATCTTTAAGAATCTCCAGAGAGGCGGGAAAACCGTCAAAAACCGCCGTAAACTTTACTGAAGGATGTTTTCTTCGGTAGTCCGACAGCATGTTAAACAAAGCTTGCCTTGCATAATCCACAGACCGTCTTTCATAATTCCTGAGGAAACTGCTTTTTATCAGGTTGTATCCGTCAAGTATATATTCCATATTTCGAAACCTCGCGCCTTCTATTCCTCTCCCCTCGGGGCTTGTCCGCCGTAGCCTTGGCGTAGGCGGGGAAAGGGTCAGGGTGAGGGGGTAATTCCGTCGTCTTTAAGGACCTGCCGGCATTTGGAGCATAGTTCCGGAGTATCTCCGGACCCGACTTCCGGAAAATGCACCCAGCATCTCCGGCATTTGCCGAACAAGGTCTTCTCCACGGTTATCTCCAGCCATTTATCTCCCTCTACCCTTTGGGGAGAGGGCATGCCTGCCGAAGCCTCGGCGTAGGCAGGTTGGGGTGAGGGGGACAGGACAACCTCGGAGACGATAAAGAGTCCTGAAAGCCCTTCAAAACTTTTCAGGAATCCGAAAGTGTCTTTGTCAGCGGCAATAGTCACTTTTGCTTCAAGGCTGCTTCCTACAACCTTGCTTTCCCTCTGCTCCTCTATTTTTTTAAGCACCTGCTTCCTAATTTCAAAAAACCGCTCCCACCTTTCAAGGACGGTTTTATCGGCAGTTTCGGTTTCAGGCCAGTTTTCGAGAAAAACGCTGGTCTGCGCTTTCCACGGAAGGAGCTGATAGGCTTCTTCCGCGGTGAAAGATAGTATCGGCGCTATGATTTTCAGCAGTGTGTTCAAAATCAGATACAGTACGGTTTGCGCCGACTTTCTTTCCGGGGAGTTTTTGCTGAAGGTGTAGAGCCTGTCCTTCAGGTGGTCCAGGTAAAAAGAGGAAAGATATATATTGCAGTAGTTGTGCAGTTCCTCGTACGCCTTGTTGAATGCGAATTTTTCATAATGCGCGGTAACGAAGGAAACAATTTCTTTAAGCTTTTCCACCGCCCACCGGTCGGCTCCCTGAAGGGCTGATTCTTCAACTGCGTCTGCGGGTTCAAAACCGTGAAGGTTGCCCAGGAGAAAACGGAGGGTGTTGCGTATATTCCTGTAAGACATAACAAGGTTTTTTACTATGCCTTCCGAGATTCGTATATCCTGCTGGTAGTTTTCCGCTACACTCCATATTCGCAGTATCTCGGCGCCGTGTTTTTTGATGAGTTCAGCCGGCATTATTACATTGCCCATGGATTTGCTCATCTTTCTGCCCTCGGCGTCAACTACGAATCCGTGCGTCAGTACGGTTTTATACGGGGCTTGTTTTTTGATGCCGCAGGAGGTTATGAGGGAGGTTTGAAACCATCCTCTGTGCTGGTCGCTCCCCTCCAGGTAAAGGTCTGCCGGCCATCTCAATCCGTCGGATTCCTTAAGCACCGCAAGGTGGCTGACCCCGGAATCAAACCATACGTCAAGGATATCTTTCTCTTTGCTGAATTCCCCTTTCCCGCAGAAAGGGCAGGTGAATCCTTCCGGCAGGAGCTCTTTCTCCGTTTTCTCCATCCATATATCGGCTCCGTGTTTTCTTACAAGCGTTTCTATGCGAGAGACAGACTCTTGTGTAATAACGGATTTTCCGCAACCCTTGCAGTAGAATACCGGTATGGGTACTCCCCACAGCCTCTGTCTTGAAAGGCACCAGTCTGGCCTTAAGCCCACCATTGACGAAATCCTGTTTTTACCCTCTGCGGGCACCCACCGGGTTTTTTCAATCTCATCGTTCAGAGTGTCTCTTAGCCGGTCGTGGTCTATCTTCATGAACCATTGTTTAGTGCTTCTGAATATCACAGGTCTTTTACATCGCCAGCAGTGGGGGTATGAATGGCTTATCTCCTCGCTGTAAAAAAGCGCTCCGTTTTGTTCCAGTTTTTCTATTATGAGCCTGTCCGCGTCAAACACCCTCGTTCCCGCAAACTCTTTCACCTCTTCCGTGAACCTTCCTTTTTCGTCCACGGGGGACAGTATCTCAAGATTGTTTTTAAGCCCCGCATAATAATCCTCTTCCCCGTGCCCGGGAGCGGAATGTACGCATCCGGTGCCGTCTTCGGATGACACGAAATCGGCAAGTATGATGCGGGATTCCCTCGTTACCAGAGGGTTTGAATAGGTATAGCCCTCAAGCTCCTCCCCCTTAAAAGTTTTTATTACCGAAGGATTGAATCCCCGTTTTCCCATAACCTCTTTCAGACGTTTCTCCGCCAGTATGTACCTGCCCTCTCCCGTATCGGCAAGAACGTATTTCAGTTCCGGGTGCACAGCTATGGCCGTATTCGCGGGAAGAGTCCACGGCGTTGTTGTCCATATCAGGAAAGAAACATTCTCTTCTTTGCCTCCGGCTGCCGGGAATTTTACGTATATTGCAGGCGCTTTTTTGTCGGCGTATTCTATTTCCGCTTCGGCAAGGGCGGTTTCGCACGATATGCACCAGTAGATGGGCTTGTATGCCTGGTAGATATATCCGGAAAAGGCAAGCTCCCCGAAAGCTTTTATTATATCCGCTTCGTAGTCCGGGCGCAGGGTGAGATACGGGTTTTCCCAGTCTCCGAGGACGCCTAAACGCTGAAACTCTTTTTTCTGTATATTTACGAATTTTTTTGCGTATTCCGCCGCTTTTTTTCTGAACTCCAGTACGTCGACATCGCCTTTTCTTGTTTTCAACTCCTTGAAAACCTGGTGTTCTATCGGCATGCCGTGGCAGTCCCATCCCGGCTTGTAAGGGGAATAAAAGCCCCGCAGGCATCGGTATTTTACAACCACATCCTTCAGAATTTTATTGAGGGCGGTTCCGAGATGTATATGCCCGTTTGCATAAGGCGGTCCGTCATGAAGAATATATGCCGGCCGCTCCGCATTTTTTTCAATAATCCGGCGATATATCTTTTTATCTTCCCATAACCGCAGGAATTCCGGCTCTCTTTCATTGAGATTGCCTTTCATGGGAAAGCCTGTTTTCGGCAAATAGACACTTTTCGAATAATCCATGCTCTTGTGCTCCTTTACCCCGCTTGCCCCGGGCTTTTCCGGGGAACCCTCCTTTGCTACGCCCTCAAAGTGAGGGGTTCATGATTTTTCTTTTATCTCAGAAAAGCATTATTTTACCACAACTCTTGACAAAATGGGAAAGAGGTATTAAAATTTTGCGGAAAAAGGACAATACAAATCACAGCCCCTCGCTTTGACAGCTTAACAAGGAGGGGGTTTGGTACAAGGAGGCTATGATGAAAGTGGTTGTGGATGAAAATCTTTGCACAGGCTGCGGGTTGTGCGTCGACGTATGCCCGGAAGTCTTTGAAATGCCGGAAGCGCTCTCTATCGTGAAGCCGACTAAGATAACCGCGGACCTTGAAGAAAAGGTTAAGGAAGCGGCAGAGAGCTGTCCGGTAGAAGCCATTATCGTTGAAGAGTAGTTATGGATATATACCCATCCTATAAGATGTTTTCTGCCCTTAGCGGAAAATATCCGGCGGTTCCCGTCTATGCAGAGATAAAAGGCGGAGACCTTGAGACGCCCGTCTCGGCTTTCCTTAAGATTCGGAAAGGGAGCTATAATTTTTTGCTTGAAAGCGCGGAACAGGAGGAAAGGACGGGAAGGTATTCTTTCCTGGGAACTTCACCGGAGCTGGTGGTAAGGGGCAGGGGAAAAGAGGTTGAGACCTATTATACCCTTACGGGGGAAAAAAAGAGCGTTGTTACGAACAATCCTCTCGGTGTCATAGACGGAATCCTCGAAAAGCTCAAAGCGCCTGCTTACGGCGGACTTCCCGGTTTTACCGGGGGGCTTATCGGATATTTTTCATATGATTTCGCAAGGCAGATAGAGAAACTTCCGGATATCTCGAAAGATACTCTGGGTTGTCCGGATTTCTTTTTCATGCTTGCCGGAGACATGGTTGTTTTTGACCACTTCAAAAGGAAGGTAATTCTGGTAAGCAACGTGGAAACGGGACGATTCCCTTCCGTTAAAAGCGCTTACGAAAAAGGATGCGACAATCTTGATAATATCAGGAAACGGATGGAAAAACCGTTGTTTCTTGTGGAATCCCGGACACAGCCTTCAAGCAAACCTTTTAAAAGCAATTTTAAGAGGCAGAAATTTGTCCAGTCCGTAAAGAAAGCCAAAAAGCACATCGCCGAAGGGGATATAATCCAGACCGTAATCTCCCAGAGATGGGAGAAGAAACTTGATACTTCTCCTTTCAGCGTGTACAGGGCTCTGCGCTCGGTAAACCCCTCGCCTTACATGTTTTACATTGAAGCCGGGGAGTTAAAGCTTGTGGGGTCTTCTCCCGAGATATTGGTGAAGCTGGAAAACAGAAAAGCCACGGTGCGTCCCATAGCCGGAACTCGCCCCAGGGGGAAGACGGAGAAGGAGGAAGACCGGCTTGAGATTGAGCTTCTGAAGGACGAGAAGGAAAAAGCCGAGCATATAATGCTGGTTGACCTCGGCAGGAATGACCTCGGCAGGGTCTGCTCTCCGGGTAGCGTAAAGGTTACGGAGTTGATGGCGATTGAAAAATACTCGCACGTCATGCATCTTGTTTCAAACGTTGAAGGAATTCTTAATCCGGGGCAAAAGGCAACCGACCTACTCAAGGCATCCTTCCCTGCGGGCACCGTCTCCGGAGCGCCTAAGATACGGGCGATGGAGATAATAGAGGATATTGAACCCGTAAAAAGAGGCCCTTATGCCGGGGCCGCCGGTTATTTCAGCTTCCAGGGAAATATGGATTTCTGTATTACGATAAGGACTGTTATTGTAAAGGATGAAACAGTATATATTCAGGCGGGTGCGGGGATTGTTGCTGATTCCGTACCCGAGAAAGAGTATATTGAGACAGAAAACAAGGTAAAGGGGCTGATGGAGGCGTATAAAGTCTCCAGAAACATATAGAAACCGGGGCTCGGGACCAGGGAAAAACCCGCCTCTTTTAATTCCTCTCCCCTTGGGGCATGTCCGCAGTAGACTTATCGTAAGCGGGGAGAGGATAGAGGTGAGGGGTAAAGGTTTTCCCGAACCCCTGATCCCGAGGAGTTAAAATGGTATTGATGATAGACAATTACGATTCCTTCGTATACAACCTTGTACAGTATTTCGGAGAACTCGGTGAAAAGGTTGTTGTATACAGAAACGATGCTCTAACTGTTAGGAAGATAGAAAAGTTAAGGCCGGACTGCATAGTAATTTCTCCCGGTCCCGGCAGGCCCGAAGATGCCGGAATTTCGTGCGAAGTTGTTGAAAATCTGGGCGGGCGCATACCGATTCTCGGTGTATGCCTCGGACATCAGTGCATCGGCCATGTCTACGGCGGCAGTATTGTTAAGGCAGGCCGCCTCATGCACGGGAAAACTTCCCTTGTCCATCATAATTCCAAAGGCCTTTACATGGGAATTCCAAGCCCCTTCGTCGCCACAAGGTATCATTCCCTCATAATCAAAAAAGGCTCTCTTCCCCGGGACGTAATGGTGGATGCATGGACAGAGGAAGGGGAAATTATGGGCGTAAGGCATAAAAAATACAAAATTTTCGGGGTGCAGTTTCATCCTGAGGCGGTTTTGACGGATAACGGCAAGGTTATTCTTAGCAATTTTCTTTCTTCTTATGACTCTCCGGTTAAATAGAACGCGGAAAAAACCTCCACTTCACTCTCATACTAAAACCCCTCTTAATCCCTCCTTTGCAAAGGGGAGTATGGGGGGATTTGTTTCTCTTCCTTAACACTTCCCACTTGCCACGCTTCTTTTTTTCTGGATCCCTGCTGAGTTTATCCCGGCATGTAGTAAGCAGGAACAGGGATGGCACAAAACGTCATTTGCCGGCAAGCCTCTTGATATCTTCAAGGGTGTCCACACAGGGGGAATCTTTCTTTATTACCGCGACTTTAAGCCTGTATCCGTTTTCAATTATCCGAAGCTGTTCAAGACTTTCAGCCCTTTCAAGGGATGAAACGGGCATTTTTGCAAACTCCGCAAGGAATTTCTTTCTGAACAGATACACGCCGATATGTTTGTAAAAAGCCACCTTCTTCAGGTCCGCAGGGTTTTTGCCTGAAAAATATACGGTCGGGTAGGGTATAAGTGAGCGCGAGGAATAAAGCGTGAAATTATCGCGGTCAAAAACAATTTTCGCTATGTTGGGGTCGTACAGCTCTTCCTGTTTTCTTATTTTTGTGACGGCGGTGGTTACGTAAAGAGACGGGTTGTCAACCATCATTTTGAGCGGCTCTTCAACCGCTTCAACCGGAAGGAAAGGCTCGTCGGCCTGGATGTTCACTATAATTGAGGCGTCCATGCTTTTTGACGCCTCTGCCACCCTGTCGCTTCCGCTGCTGCATTTTTCAGAGGTCATTATCGCTTCCGCCCCGAACCTCTCGGCTTCTTCGGCGATTTTTTTATTGTCCGTGGCGACATAGATGGCGGAGAAGGATTTTATAAGCTTCGCCCTATTGTAAACTCTTTCAAGTACGGTTTTGCCGTTCAGGTTGTAGAGCACCTTGCCCTGAAGCCTTTCAGAGCCGTACCTCGCCGGTATAATACAGATTATTTTTTCTCGCTTCATTTATTCCAAACACTTATGTATAGCATTTTGTAGCGGTGGCATTTATGCCACGCTTTTTGTGCGATGAATCGCACCGCTACAGTTCACACAACTCTGAAGATTGTAACATATCCGCGTATAATATAAAATATGTTTGCCTAAAAAAGCGGAGGTACAGATATGGGAAAGGTTATAAGATTCGGCGTTTCAATGGAAGAGAAACTTCTTAAGGTCTTTGACAGATTTATCGAGAAAGAAGGATACAAAAACCGTTCCGAAGCAATAAGGGATATCATAAGAAAAGAGTTCGTTGACGAGGAGTGGGAGAAAGGGAGCACCGTTGCAGGCGGCATAATGATTGTCTATGACCACCATGGAAGGGAGCTTGTGCAGAAAATCATGGATATCCAGCATGACTTCCACGAAGTAATCATATCAACCCAGCATGTGCACATGGATCATCACAACTGCCTTGAAATTATCGTGGTGAAAGGCAGAGCTGACGCAATAAGGAAGATATATAACCTGCTTAAATCCCTGAAAGGGGTGAAGTATGCTTCTCTATCCAGGGCTACAACCGGCCGCAATTTTTAATGCCGAGCTATCCGGCGAACTCAATTCGGCAGGGAACTACCTGTTAAAATGAAGTGTTTTTCCTTGGCTGTAATAACCACGGCTGACGATTGTAATCCCGGGTTGTTTGGTTATCTTTCCTATTTCTTTTGCACTGATTTTGCGTTTTGACGACAGGGATATTACTTTTTCCGGATTTGGAGTGATTATCAGCATGCCCTGTCCCATATTCCACGCCCGATACGCTTCCGCGTCCTTCACCTTTCCCAGTTCCTGGCAGTGGAGCATAAGCTTGCACGGAGCAAAAGGATTGGTTATCTCCGCCCCGCATTTTTTGGAAGAGAGCAGTCTGCCGAGTTTTCCGGGGATTCCTCCTCCCGTAACGTGGACTATCGCCTCTGCAAAAGGAAGCGTATCCAGAGCCGCCCGCGTATAGATTTTTGACGGCATCAACGCCTGTTCGCCGAGCGTTTTTGCGCCTGCCTTTTTCCTGTGCCATTCGGGTCCGTAGGCTGATTCCATTATTCTGCGCACAAGGGAAATCCCGTTTGAGCGGACCCCTTTTTCTTTAAGGGCCACTATGCTGTTTCCCGGGCGTATGCCGTCTCCGCCGAGTTCTTTGCGGACGATGCTCAAAACCGTGCCGCCCCAGTTGTAGTTGTATTTTCCATATCCGCCGACGCGCTTTCCCAGTTCGGCTATCTCTCCCGATACTACGGCAACGCCGGCGTCTTTTGCCGCATTCGCCATCCCTTTTGCCAGCCCTCTGACCGCCTCTTTGTCAAGGGAGTTTACGTCAAGAACGTTTGACAGCGCAACCGGTTCAGCCCCGAACCTCACCGCGTCGTCACACAGCATCGCAAACAGGTCGTAGGCCATCGTGTCGTGCCTGCCCGTCCGCTCGGCAAATTCCACTTTTGTGCCTATGCCGTCGCTGTTAAGCATGAGTTTCACGTTTCCCATAGAGACGGCGATAATCCTGTGCAATCCCTTTTTTTCAAGCACTTTTATCATGGACTTTCTGTTTGCAAAGGTTTTGTCGGCCGCGTCAGACATTATTTTGGAGCAGATATCTCCGAGCGCAATGTTAACCCCGGCTTTCCCGTAAGTCGTCATTTTCCTCTCCAATTCCCCTCTCTGCTCCTCTCCCCTTGGGGGAGAGGTTAAGGGTGAGGGGTATCATTTTCCTTTCCAGTGTTTTGCAAGTTCGGACAGGGGGATGTCAAAAATCTTTTTCCCTTTTATAGAACCGGAAAATCTTTTCTCTTTTGTCGTCATTCCCACGGGGAGAAGTTCAACGCCGTATTTTTTACATACCTCTTTCAGTTTCGCCTCATCTCTTTTTGCAGCCTCCAGCACATATCCCGGCGTTTCGCTGAAAAGAGCGTAATCCGGACGTAAACTACTTACGTCCGACAAATCGGTTATCTCCGCCCCGACCTTTCCGCCTCCCATTATCAGCATCCGTACAAGGGCACCGGCAAGCCCCCCGTTTTCAATAACCGCGGAGGCTTTCACCAGATTTTTCCCAGCCGCTTCCAGCGCCGCATACTCCAATTTTCCCGCTTCAGCCGGTGAAATGGAAGGCGTATTATTTCCCGTCCTGCCTTTAAGCAGGGCATATTCGGAGCCCTTGAATTCAGCTTTGCGCCTGCCTGCAAGGAAGAGAATATTCCCGGCATTTTTTATGCCGGTAGTCACGGTTTTGCCGTAGTCTTGAGTATAGCCGAAGACGACAGGGACAAGGGAAGGGTCAACGGGTTCTTCTTTCCCTCCGCTGATATATGTGTTTTTGAGCGATACGTTGCCGGCAACAACGGCCATAGGCTGTTTTTCCCCGTACAGCGGAATTCTGCAGGCTTTGTTCAGCCCGTCTATGCCTTTGTCAAAGCAGTAGTAGTGTTCCGGGTTGTCGGGGTTTCCGTAGTTGCATCCGTCCGCCGCCGCGAGAGGTTTCAGTCCCGCCGCCGCAAGTTTCAGCCGACCCATGACTGTTGCGAGATACGCCTGCTCTTCCGCAGAGCCGTTTCTTCCGTGTATGGATTTTCCTCCGAATACGAGAGCAACGCCTATCCGCTTGTTTTTTGCCGAGGTTTTTTCATTCTTCAGCGGGGCAAGGACGCAGACATCTGTTTCTTCGGGGGTTGTAATGATATAGGACGGTTTTTTGTCTTTAAGAATTTTAAACACATCCGACCGCGAATAGACATTTTTTGAGCCGATGACTTTGAGTATCTCCTTTGACAAAGACGCTGGAGGCGCAACTGAAAACGCCGGTTCTTTTCCTGATTTCAGTTTTTTTACTTTGGGTTTATAGACAGGGGCGCCGGTGATAAGGCTCACGGGGATGTCGCAGTAGACAGTGTTTTTGTCTTTCATAACGAACCTGTCTTCTCCCAGCACTCTTCCTATAACGGCAATTTTGCCCCCGTATTTCCTGAATTTTTTGTCGTTTTTGAAAATTTTCAGTATGACCCGGGCGGCTTTGTCGGAAGCGATAATCATGTTTCGCTCCTGGTCCTCTCCGACGGCAAGCGCCAGCGGATGCACCTTCATTCCCGCAGGGACAGGCACCTTATCCGTGTCTATTTCAATGCCGTAACCCCTCTCGGAGACCTGTTCGGCCGTTGAGCAGGTCAGCCCTGCCGCTCCCATGTCCTTGATCGACATCTGCGACAGAAGTTTCTTGCGCTTTAATTCCGCCTTGACTTTTTCAAATACGTCAAAAGTGGTTTTTTCAAGCATAGGGTTTGAGCCGAACTCTATCTCCTTTTTCTTGCCGGCTTCAAATGCCTGCGATGCGAAGGATGCGCCGCCTACCGCAGCTCCCGCAGTCGGCTTGCCGACGTAAATAAGATTGTATCCTACGGAATTTTTGGGGACAATGTTGGGAATCAGGTCTTCTTTTTTCACCACGCCTAAAGCCGAGACGTTCATAAGGCAGTTGTGCCGGAAGGAGTCTTCGTAATAAAGGTCAAGGGCAAGAAGAGGAATTTCCATCGCCCTGCAGTATGCCGCCGCGCCCTTCATGGCGCCGCTTAGCAGGTCTTTGGAATTTTTTTCCGCCTTCGGGCCGTATCTAAGAGATGCTCCTACTCCGATATTCACCGCTCCCATGGCAAATATGTCGCGAAGTATCCCTCCCGCTCCGGTCGCCGCTCCGTCATAGGGATTGATTAAGGTGGGGTGGTTATGGGACTCTATCTTGAAAACCGCGCAATACCCGCTGTTTCCTATCCTGACCGCTCCCGCGTCGCTTTTTTCACTCTGCAGGACATACCGGTTGTTTTTTATCAATTGCCTGAGTTTGTTTTTTGAATGCTTGTAGGAACAGTGGTCCGACCATAAGCTGTCCAGAATATACGCTTCCGAGATGCTGAGAGGCTTTTTCGCTCTCTTCTGGGCTGTCCTGAACTCTTCAATTGTAAGTCCCCAGCTGTTTTCTTTCCGAACTTTCTCAAACTCTCTGCCCGACATCCTTATAAAATCAAACTTTTTTTCATTTTCCATGTATCTCCTCCCGGGTTGCGGGGTCAACTCTTTACACTTGACATTTTAGATAATTAACTTAAGCGAATAACGAATCTGTCAAGTGTCAAGAGTTGACCCCATGGTACTGGAGTTCCCAGAGATGGTAATAGGTTCCCTTTTTATCAAAAAGTTCCTTGTGCGTGCCGGACTCCTCTATTGTTCCGTCTTTCAGCACTATTATCCTGTCGGCGTTTCTGAGCGTCGAGAGCCGGTGCGCGATGATGAATACCGTCCGGCCTTCGGTTATCTTTTCCATAGCCTGCTGAAGAAGTTTTTCGGAACTGCTGTCAAGAGAGGCAGTCGCTTCGTCCAGTATGAGTATCTCCGGGTTTTTATAAAGTACGCGGGCTATGGTCAGCAGCTGCTTCTGTCCTCCCGAAAGGGTCGTTCCCCGTTCTCCGACCATTGTGTCATAGCCGTCGGGAAGGCTTTCAATAAAATCTTTTATGCATGCGTTGCCGGCGGCCTCTTTAAGTTTTTCTTCATCGGAATTATCGGACAGAGAAATGTTGTTTCTTATAGTATCGTTAAAAAGTATCGGCTCCTGCGTTACAAAGCCGATATGCTCCCTCAAGGACAGAAGAGTGAAATCTTTAATATTCATGCCGTTTATCAGAAGGTCTCCTCTCTCCGGTTCGTAGAACCTTAAAAGCAGTCCTACGAGAGTAGTTTTGCCGGCTCCCGTAGCTCCTACAATGCCAAGTTTTTCACCCCTGCCTACGGAGAAAGAGATGTTTTTAAGAACATCTTTTCCGCTGTAAGAGAATCCGATATTCCTGAATTCAATATTTTCCGAAAGCCCCGGAAAAATCTTCCTGCCCGCGTCCTTTATGCGGCTTTCTCTGTCAAGAAGCGAAAATAGGCGGGGAAGGGCGGAACTTTCGTGTTTCAGGTTTGCGTAGTCGTTGCCCATGCCTTTCAGCGGGCTTATTATTGAAAAAAGAGCGATGAAAAACAAAAAGAGGAAACCGGAAGTCATTGAACCTGCAAGCACTTTCCTCGCTCCGTAATACAGGATGCCGCTTGCACCCAGAACGGACATAACTTCGGTGAAAGGAGAAATGAGCAGGATTCTTTTTGTCGCAGACATGACCGTACGGAAGATGTTCTCGTTTTCCCTGCGGAATTTTTCCGTAATCCTGCCTTCCTGATTAAAGGATTTTATTATCTGCTGTCCGTAAATGCCTTCGTGTATAAGGTTGCCTATCTTCCCGTAGGCCTCCTGTTTCTTTTTGCCCAGCTTCCTGAGTTTCCTGCCTGTTTTGTATATGGGCAGTAAAAGAGGGGGGAATATAAGCAGGGACAACAGGCTGAGTTTCCAGTCTATGAAAAAAATCATTGCCAGATAAACCAGCGCGAGCGTACCCTGGAAGATAATCCCCGGAAAGTTAGAGACAAAAGCTTTCATGAGAAGGTTGACGTCGTATATAATCCTTGAGGTAATATCTCCGGATTTCTCCAGCGCGAAAAAGTCCATGGACATGCCGGTTACTTTCACATAGAGCTTGTTGCGCATGTCGGTCAGGATGCGGTTCCCGAAAAAGTTGAAGCAGAAATGATGCAGATAGGAAAACAGGCCCTTCAAAAAGATGGCAGATATGATGAAAATTATAAGATATTTAAGCAAGATGCCTGCCGGCATGCTGTTCAAAGACGCAACCAGAGGCTCAATGCTGTTTTTGACAATGGCCGGGAAATTTTCGGGGATGGAGATAGTTTTCCCCGCTATAATCTTGTCCGTAAGGGGAACGACTGAAGATATTGATATGCCGTTTAAAAGGGCGCTCAATACCATGAATACCATGCCGAAAATAAAATGCTTCCACGGTATTACGATGTATTCCCGGAGTTTAAGAAATTCTTTCAGCATGATGGATTAATTTTCAGCAGTCCGCTTTCCCGCAGAATGAATTCCGCTGTTTTAGCGCTTACACTGCCGCTCCCCATAGCCTTCTTTATAATGCGAAAACATTCAGTCTCTTTCCTGTAAAGGGCTCCTTTATGCAATATTTCCATGCAGTCCATTATTATTCTGCCGCAGGGAAATCTCTGGATGTATTCCGGTACGGCCTTTTCGCCGGCAAGAAGGTTTACAGGGCTTACGAACCTTAATTTTACCATGATTCTTGCCAAAAGATAATTCAGGACGGATGTTTTATAAAAAACAAGCATCGGTTTTTCCATCAGGGCGGCTTCCATGTTGATCGTCCCGCTTGCGGCAAGCAGGATGTCGGATTGCTTTATGACGGAGTGGGGAGCGCCCTCGCTGATTTTAAACTGCACCCCGTGTTTTTTCAGGATTGTTTCTTCCGTCTTTCTTATACTGCCGTCCGATGCGGAGAGAAGTATTTCTACGGCTGTTTCTCCGGCGATGCCTTCAACTATCCGAATAAACACAGGGAGAAGATAGTTAACCTCTTCCTGCCGGCTGCCTGGCAGAAGCCCTATTGTCCGCAGTTTTTTATCTGCGGGCGCGCTATCGCCGGTGTTGTGCAATTCATACTTCATAAGGTCTGCCGCCGGGTGTCCGAACCAACCGCATAATATTCCCTCGCGGAGGTATATCTCTTCCTCAAAAGGAAATACTGCGACAACGCCCTTAATATATTTTTTTATTGTCTTTATCCTGCCGTAGTTATGCGCCCAGATTTTCGGCGGAACATAGTAAAAACAGGGAAATTTTTCCCCCAGGGCTTCGGCCATTTTAAGGTTAAACCCGGGGTTGTCTATAAAAATAATTAAGGATGGCTCCCGCTCTTCCACCGCTTTTTTTATTTTTTTGAAGGAGCGGTAGAAAAGACGGATATTTGCAAGCACGCCGGAAAATCCCATCTTCCCGAAGGGGAGGCCTTCTATGGAAAGGTCCATGCGGGCGTTCATCTTTTCGCCGCCTGTGCCGAAGATAAAAGCGCCGGGCAGGATTTTCTTAATGCTTTCCGCCAGCAGTGCGCCGTAATTGTCTCCGGATTTTTCGCCCGCCAGTATAGCTATCTTCATTCCGGTCTTCAAAAAAGGCCTCTGATGCCCAGAAGCCATATATAAGAGTCCAGGCCGTCGTTGGGATGTTTTATGGATGCGTTGGACACATGCCTGTTTCTGTATTCAACGAAAATGTCTATATCTTTTGTCTCGCAGGAGAGGCCGTAGCCCATCTGGCTGGCGAAGTTAAACAGCGTGGACTGTTCCTCCGTTTCCTGCGTCAGCAGTATCACTCCGCTTCCCCCCCTTAAGTACGGTTTTACGGGGAAATTCAGCGGAAGCGTGTATTTTATGAAAAAAACGCATCCGATTTCCGCATTGTCCCCCGGAGAAGCGACAAAAGACAGGAATGGTTCAAGCTGAAACTGAAAATTTCTCCACATTCCGGCTTCCGCAAAGGGGTAGCTTAAATCAAGAGCGGCCGTGAAATGCACATACTCTTCATCGTTATTTTTAAGCGTTGAGTCCTGTCCGTAGCCGAGAAAGACTTCTTTGGAAACGGGTTTTCTGATGTCAAAACCCATTGCAGTTGAAGAAAACAACAGACCTAATGCGCAAAAAAAAGCAGAGATGTTCAAAATCCTATGCATGCAGCCTCCTCTCTTATTTCATATGTGTGATTCCCGGGCCCTCTTTCTTTTTACGAATCCCGGTTTTTAATGGGGCAGGTATTCCTTGTTCCACAGAGGGTCGGTATATTCCCTGTACTGCCTGTTGTATTCAGGCATCCTGCCATCCTCTATCATCTCCAGATATTCTTCCGCCCCCCTGTCTGTGGGAACCGCTTCTGTCTCTTTCACTATTCTGTAAAACTCCTCCGAGTTGTCTCTTATGGCGCAGGGCATCAGAAGATTGCCGCATTTATGGGCGGGCTGGTTTATCCAGTAATCGTCCTGCCATTTTCGCAGGTGTGCGAAAAGCGGCGATTTGACGGCATCGGTTATGTTTTTACCTTTTTCATACAGAGTGTACAGATTGCCGTATTCTTTATCCTTGAAAGGCACGAAAACGCAGGGCGTTATCGTACCGTCCCACATGATGTAAAAATATCCGCCTCCCCGGGCCGCCGCCATGCATCCGTCAGAGGCGGTTCCTGAATTCCAGAAGTCGCCTATGAAAATTTTTCTTTCTTCTACTACTTTCCATATCCTTTTTAACATCCTGTATCTCTGTTCCGGCGTAACCATGAGTTCAAAGGACGGATTTCTGCCTATGGGCATGTACTGGAAGTACCAACCGTACATGGCGGATTTTTTATTGAAATAAAAATCCAGGAACTCGTCGGAAAAAAGAAGGTCTGCATTGTATCTTGTCGGAGTGGCGGAAATACCGAACGGCACGCCGGCTTCCTGCAGGTTGTCCATAGCCATAAGTATTTTTTTATAGGTCCCTTCGCCGCGCCTTTCATCGGTTTCCTTCTCAAAACCTTCGACGGATATTGCAGGTGTGAAATTGCCTAAACGGCTCAACTTTTTTGCCGTGGCTTTATCTATAAGGGTAGAGTTTGTGTATGTCATGAAATAACTGTTTTTGTGTTTTTCCAGTATGTCAAAAAGGGTTTTCCCGCTTTCCCTGTACATAAAAGGTTCTCCCCCGGATATTACAAAGAAGTGAGCCCCGAAATACTTTTCTATCTCTGTAATAACCCTGTCGAAAATTTCATATTTCAAGGTATGTCTCTGGTAGATATCGCCCGCATAGCATCCTTTGCATTTCAGATTGCAGATATTGGTGGGGGAGATGGTAACAAACAGAGGAGGCCTGAAACCGTATTTTTCAAGGAAAGCGCGCCTTGTGTAGACACTCTCAACCAGGACTTTTCCTAGCAGGATGTTTGAAAGAGCCTTTATGCAGTTCGGAGCAAGACTGCCGGAATTCATTGCTTTTTCAACGGAGTGTAACAGAGCCCGTCCCATGTAATATCTTTCTTCCTTGACTTTTATCGGCCTGTCAGGACCTTTAAGAGACATTCTGTAGGTTGCTTTTTCAATAGAATTTATCAGGGGCCTTCTTGTAACGGAGTTTTTCAATCCTGCCGTTAAAAGAGCCGTTACTATTCTTTGAGATGAGCCTTTTTCCATAACGCTTAAGATTTTTTCTTCCATATTCATTATCATAACGGCACCTCCCTGTTTTTATCTGCCTATGAAAGAGGCCATGCACCTTAAAGCGTTTTTATAATGATACCACAAAAAGGGCGGGTTATAAACTGTTTGCGATGAAGCCGCCTCCGAGCAGAATGTCTTTTTTGTAGAAGACTACCGCCTGTCCCGGAGTTACGGCCCACTGCGGTTTATCGAACAGTACGCTGAACATGCCTTTGCTGTCCGGTTTATCTATAACAGCCGAAGCGGCGGCATGTTTGTATCTCACCTTTGCCTCAACCTTCATCGGGGCGCTTATTTTTTGTATGCTCACCAGATTTAAACTGCCGGCAGTGAGCGTTTTTTTGTAGACGTCTTTTTTTTCGCCCAGAATGACAGTGTTTTTCCCGGCATCTATGCCTGTTACATAAAGAGGCCTGCCTGCGGCTATGCCGAGGCCCTTTCTCTGTCCCACCGTATAGTTTACAATTCCTTGATGCCGCCCCAGAATATTGCCGTTTTTATCCGTCACCGGCCCGGCCTCAACGCCGCCTCCGAAAAGGAACGTTCTGTCTCCGGAAAGGAAATCCTGGCTTTCTTCCTTGTTTTCTACCGGCAAGCGGTATTTTTTTGCCAGGGAGCGGACCTGTTTTTTTGTATATCCGCCGAGGGGAAGAATTAATCTTGAAAGCTGTTGCTGGGTAAGCATGAAAAGGAAGTAGCTCTGGTCTTTATTTTTATCGGCGCCTTTTTTTAGGAAATATCTGCCGGTTCTTCCGTTGTGTCCGGTGAAGGCGTAGTGTCCAGTGGCAAGAAAATCGAAAGAGAATCCTGCCGACAATGCGGCTCTTTCAGGCAGGAGTCCGAATTTCAAAAACCTGTTGCAGATAACGCAGGGGTTGGGGGTGCGCCCTTCTTTATATTCTTTCCTGAAGTATCCCAGTACGATATCCTTATACTCTTCCGCCAGGTCAATCACAAGGAGTTTTATATCGAGTATCCCCGCCACTTTTTTTATATCTTCTATATCTTTGCCCCAGGGGCTGTAACAGGCGTGTTTTGAAAAGGTTTTTGAGCAGGGCGTCCGCTCGTCCCATATTTTCATGAAAACGCCCGTTACATCGTATCCCTCTTCTTTCAGCAGAGCCGCGGCGACCGAGGAATCCACCCCTCCGCTCATCCCAGCCAGCACCTTTTTTTGTTTCATATCTCACTCCAAAATATAACCGGATTTAGTTCGCCGCAGAGCGAGTTGTAAAGGAGGAGGGGGTGAGGCGTATGCAATGAATACGTTGAGAAACCCGACGACGAAAACAGCGATGCTCTGCGGATGAGATAAGGCCGGTTAATCGACCGCAACGACTTCCGTAATTTCCGGGACTCTCTCTTTAATGATTGCCTCTATCCGCATCTTTAATGTTATTGCAGAAAAAGGACAGCCCCTGCATGCCCCCTGCAGGCGGACGCTTACCTTTCCCTTATCGTCAACGTCCACGACCTCGCAGTCTCCTCCGTCGGCTTTCAAAAAACTTCTTACGTCCTCCAGCGCTTTCTCAACCTTTTCTTTCAGTTCCATGTTGTTTAATCTCCTTAGTGTTTTGGTAGTCGCAGGTCTTTCGGCAGTCCGCCTATGCTTTATGGCGTGAGCCTGCGGTCATTGCAAGATTTTCAACATGCGCAACCTGAAGAGTTGCGGCTACCTGTTTTTCAACTTCTTTAGGTTCATGACGCTAAAAACTAACCACTTAACAATTTTTTATGAAGTTTTTTTACTCGTTATTCTGGCTCTGTTTTTCTTCCCTTCCTCGTTCCCTTTCTTCAGTCCGTAATACCAGAAAAGTCCGAGAACAGTTAGGAAAACCGTTATTTTCAGAGGGATGTTTTTTATAAAAGAGGACGCGGCTATTCCCAGAATAAATCCTGCCAGCGGCGCCATGTAGATAAACAACACGCCTTTCAGAACGGCGGTATCGTCAATCTCTACCGTTACGCTGTCGCCTATCTCTATCCCCTCGCCGTTTTCCGCTTCAAGAAAAAGCTTGCCTCCGGCATTTTTCCTGCATATACAGCAGGAACCGCATCCTCCGGGTTTCTTTCCCAACTCAACAACCGCAGTAGCGCCTTTTATATCAACAACCCTGCCGTTTTCTTTCATAATTGTTTATCTTCGCTTTTTATGGGTGAGGGAGCAGAGTTTTTTTGTTTATCCCGGTAATCGTTAATCGCCGCTTTTAATCCGTCTTCCGCAAGGAGCGAGCAATGTTTTTTTATGGGCGGAAGCCCTCCCAGAAAATCCACCACTTCCTTGTTGGATATCTTTAACGCTTCCTCGATTTTTTTCCCTTTTGCCAGTTCCGTGACAACGGATGAGGTTGCTATCGCCGCCCCGCATCCGAAGGTTTCAAATTTTATGTCTTCTATGATATCGTCGTTTACCTTGATATATATCTTCATCACGTCGCCGCAGACTTTGTTCCCTACGGTGCCGACGCCGTCAGGGTTTTCAATCCTGCCCATATTCTTTGGGTTTCTGAAGTATTCGCATACCTTGTCCGTGTATTCCATTTTTTCACCTTTCCCCTGATGTTTTCGTAGCGGCGGCATTTATGCCACGAACAACCGTGCGATGAATCGCACCGCTACAATTCCAAATATAATTTATATATATTCAATCATTCTTTCAAGAGATAAACGCGCCTTTGTCATTATTTCTTCGGGAAGCGTTATCTCGTATTTCTCTTCAGCAAGGGCTGTTTTCAGGCTTTTCAGCGTAATTTTTTTCATATTATAGCAGATTTTGGGAGCGCCGAGTGAATAAAATTCCTTTTCCGGGTTTTCTTTCTTCAGCCGGTAAATCATTCCTTCCTCCGTGCCTATGATAAGTTTCCTTGATTCCGTTTCCCGGGCGCGGCGCAATATCCCGGATGTTGAATAGATTCCGTCTGCCAATTCCTGGACCTCCTGCCGGCATTCGGGATGAACGAGAATCTCGGCGTCGGGATGAATTTCTCTGGCTTTTCTCACCTCGTATTCGGTAAACCTGTCATGCACGTAGCAATAACCGTCCCAGCAAAGTATCTCTTTTTCGGGAACCCTTTTTCTGACATATCCGCAAAGGTTTTTGTCCGGCAGAAAAATCACCTTTTTTACCGGCACGTTTTGTACAACACGGTCGGCATTTGCGGATGTACAGCATACGTCGGTTACCGCCTTTACCTCCGCAGAGGTGTTGACGTAAGATACTATCCATGCGTCCGGATGCTTTTCTTTAAATTCCATAACCTTTTCAGGCTGAGCCATGTCCGCCAGAGGGCATCCGGCATCTATCTCCGGAAGAAGCACCTTTTTCTCCGGGGACAAAATCTTTGCGGTCTCCGCCATGAATTTCACCCCGCAGAATACAAGTAATTTGCATTTGATTTCAGCGGATTTCCTTGCCAGTTCAAGCGAATCCCCTATGAAATCAGCCATATCCTGAATTTCAGGCAACTGGTAATTATGTGCAAGTATTACCGCCCCCTTTTCCTTCTTAAGTTTTCCAATCTCTTTTTCCATTTCTATTTTCGCCTACTTCCCTTTGTTCCAGAACGGCGATATCTCCCTCAGTTTTGAGGCAATCCCCGGAAGCACTTCAAGCACCCTGTCAACGTCCTGCTCCGTATTGTGTTTTCCGAGGCTAAGCCTTAATGACCCGTGCGCAATCTCATGCGGCAGTCCGATTGCAAGCAGTACGTGGCTGGGCTCAAGAGAGCCCGATGTACAGGCGGAGCCGGAAGAAGCGCAGATGCCTTCAAAATCAAGGTGGAGGAGAATCCCCTCGCCTTCTATGTGTTTTATGCACAGGTTGAGCGTGTTGTACAAACGCTGTTCGGGGTGTCCGTTAACAACTATCTCCGGTATACGGTCTTTTATGCCCGCCTCAAGCCTGTCCCTCAGTTTTTTAATGCGCACTTCTTCTTCCACCATCTCTTTTGCCGCAATCTCCGCCGCTTTTCCTATGCCTGCTATGCCCGGAACGTTTTCAGTCCCTGCGCGTTTTCCTTTTTCCTGTTCCCCTCCGTACATAAAGGGCGCAATTTTTACGCCCTTTTTTATGTAAAGAGCGCCGACCCCCTTGGGCCCGTAAAACTTGTGTCCCGACAGCGAGAGCATATCTGCTCCGAGTTCTTTTACCGACAGAGGTATCTTGCCTGCCGCCTGAACCGCATCCGTATGGAAATATACGCCCTTTTCTTTTACTGTCTCCGCTATTTCTTTCACCGGCTGTATCGTTCCTATTTCGTTGTTTGCGTACATTATCGTTATCAGGACGGTATCTTTCCTTACGGAGTTTTTCAGCTCTTCAATATCAACAACCCCGTATTTATCCACAGGCAGGTATGTAACCTCGTACCCTACTTTTTCAAGAGACTTGCAGGTGTTTAAAACCGCATGGTGCTCAATCCTGGACGTAATAATATGCCTGCCTTTATCTTTCAGCTGAAAAGCTGCGCCTTTTATGGCCCAGTTATCCGCTTCCGTTCCGCCGGAGGTGAAGAAAATTTCTTCCGGTGCGCACCCCAGAAGAACGGCAATATCCGCCCTGGCTTTTTCCACCGCTTTTTTTGCCGTACGGGCAGACTGGTACAGGGATGACGGGTTGCCGAATTCATCTCCGAAATAGGGAAGCATCGCCTCAAGAACCCTTTTATCGCAGGGCGTGGTTGCGTTATAGTCCATGTATATCATTGTTTTTCCCCTCTCTCTTTGAAATATTTTGTGCGATGAATCCTTTAGTGCGCCAAAGTTTCAGTGGTGTAGCACCGCTGCATTGTCGGATAAATCCGACCGCTACAAACCCGTTTCTGTAGCGGTGGCATTTATGACACGGAATTTTTAAATGGTAAAGACCAGCGCTTTTGTCGGGCAAGCTTTTATGCACAGCCCGCAGGCGATGCATTTTTCGGCGTCAAAGTGCACGGAGAAATCTTCCTTGTCCCTGTAAAGAGCATCCACAGGACAAAGAGGTATGCAGGCGGTGCAGTCGGTGCATAATTCCCTTACCATCCGGATATCGCTTGATATAGACTGTATCCTTGCCCCCATCTCCTTAAGGTCTTTTACGGCGGTATCCACGTTTTCTTCCGTTCCCTGCAGTGCAAGAACAAGGGTACCTTCCTCTTCCGGCGTTACATAGGCCTTCAGGATATTGAAATCCAGGCTATACCTCTTTACCAGATCCGACATAATGGGCTTGTCAACCAGGGTTTTCGGGAAATGTATAACGAATTTTCTTTCCATATCAACGTCCCTCCTTCATGGCTCTAAACTTATATCCGCTGTCCGGTTCCGGGAAGTTCATCACATTTTCCGTGAGCTGAAAGTCCCCGCCTGTTATCCACTTTTTCAGCGTGTCTGCAATCTCTCTCGCTTTTTTATAGCTTGAAAGCGAACCGGTAGGAACTTCTTTTTTCAGTATCTCCGCCTTCCCGCTTTTCAGCTGTCCGTAGTTCACTTCGCCCAGTGTTTTTCCGGTGCAGTTGGGATAATCGTTGCTGTAGTCTACGACCGGAGCGTATAGCTCTTCGTCGGGAATTGCAGTCCATCTCAGTATATCCTCGTTCAGGACGGGTATCGGTATGCCTATTCCCACTATCAAACTTGTGCCGTAGCCCGTCAGGCTTGCGCCTTTTATGTATTCGGGTTTCATCTGTTTCAGGTCGCCTATCAGGGCGAGTGTTGCCGCCCCCGCGGCCGGCACGCCGTTTTTTGTCCTTTTAACCGAAGGGTTGAATTGCGTACCCCACCATGCGACATAGCCTGTCCCTCCGCCAAGGAATATCTTTGTGCCAAGCCCGATTGTTCTAAGATAAGGGTCTTTCAGCAGAGGCGACAGCTGTCCCGCACTGCAGTAGTTGGCGTTCCCGAGTTCCGGCTTCAGTATGCCCATATAGGTGTAGATGGTTTTCTTTGAAAGATTGACGGCAACATTATAATTCTGATAGCAGTTTCGCGGGTTGAAAAGAATCGCTTCGTTCAGGTCTTTCAGCCTTATGCGCGTTGAGACGCCTCTTTTCGGATAACAGTCGGTGCCGTAAGCGTTTATCTCAAGCATTATCTCCCTGCCTGCAACAAGGTCTTCAATGACATGTCCCCCGCCGTATTTGAACGAGCCGGGATGTTCGGAATTGCGCGGGTCATTTTCAGGGGTTGCCGCGGCGCCTATATAGGTATCAACCGCCGCCAGCCCCGCATATGCAGGAACGCCGTTAAGGTAAATCTTCCCTCCTCCTATCTTGATGCGGGGGTTGGAATGTCCGAAGTTCAGAAACACTCCCGATGAACACATGGGTCCGAAGGTGCCTGTGGTTACAATGTCTATTTCCGCGGCCAGTTTCTTGACATCCTGTTTTTTTGCCAGGCCTGCAATCTCTTCCGCGGTGACGACCACCGCCCTGCCTTCTTTTATCTTTTTGTTTATTTCAGCAATCGTTTTTCCCATGTCTTCCTCCTTCATCCCGAACCGGCCCTTTTTGTCATTGCTATCCCCGTATTTTGGGGCGCGGCAATCCGTCGCCTTTTGTCGTTGCGAGCGTCTTGTGCGTGGCAATCTCTACCTTTTGTTCCGTTTCATATCTCACTTCTCACCTTTCACGTTTCACCTCTCGCGTCTTTTTCTTATTCTATCATATCTGGTAAAAAACGCCTTTCTTTTTCGGCTTGTTTTCAGAGAGGTCTTTAAGAGAGACGGAATTCAGCGCGTCTTTTACGCTCTTTTTTACCTTAATCCACAATTCTCTGGCAGGGCAGGTGTTTTCCTCTTCGCAGATTTCTCCGTGGTCAGCGCAGGGAACGGGTGAAAGAGCCCCTTCAAGAACCTCGACTATGTGCAGGGCTTTTATTTCGGAGGGTTTTTTTGTAAGCATATATCCGCCCCTTGCTCCGGCTATGCTTTCAACAAGCCCCGCCTTTTTCAAAGAGAGCATTATCTGTTCAAGGTACTTGCCGGAAATCTTCTGCCTTTCGGCAATCTCCCTTACGAGTACGGGTTTGTCCTTATAGTGTATTGCAAGGTCAATCATTGCCCTCAGCCCGTACCTTGTTTTAGTTGAAAACCTCATAGGTTGATTCCTCCGTGTTTTTATACGCAATACTCCTCACTGCCCGGACATAATGCCTTCCGCGTCCTTCTCCGGGTCCCCGATAAGCTTCAGGTCAAAATTATCGGTCAGAACCTTCAGGATATCCGCATTTACCCATGCGGGTATAATCGGCCCGATGCGTATCCCCTTGATTCCGAGCGCAAGCAGGCTCCATAAGATTGCCACCGCTTTCTGCTCCATCCACATAAGCACGTAAGATACCGGAAGGTCGTTTATCCCCTTGCCGAAAAGTTCGGCCAGAGAAGAAACAACGTCAATTGCCACTATGGAGTCGTTGCACTGTCCGAGGTCTATCAGCCGCGGTATGCCGTCTATGTCGCCGAGGTCAAGGTCGTTAATCCTGAACTTCCCGCATGCAAGCGTCAAGATGACCGTATCTTTCGGCAGGGCCTTGACAAGGATCCTGTAATAATCGTTTTTCTTCGTCGGAGCGTCGCAGCCGCCCACGAGTACAAACCTTTTTATCCTGCCCTTTTCCACCAGCTCCTTTATTTTTTCTTTTGCGGAAGCTATTGAAGAAAGGGAGAAACCCGTTGTCAGGACGCTTTGACTTTCCGTCCCGGGGAAATCCGGCGTTTGTTTTGCCATGGCGATGAGTTCCGAAAAGTCATATCCTTCTATGTGCTTGACCCCGGGAAGCCCCACAACGCCGGCAGTGAACATCCTGTCCCTGTACTCGTCTCTCGGTATCAGGGCGCAGTTGGAAGAGGCGAGTATCGGAAATGGATATTCGGAAAAAATATCCTTCTGGTCATACCATGCCTTCCCGATGTTGCCGGCAAGGTGCTGATGTTTTCTGAGTCCGGGATACCCGTGCGCAGGCAATAGCTCGGAGTGGGTGTATACATTTATGCCCGTCCCCACGGTCTGTTTCAGCAGTTCGTCAAGAACCTTAAGGCTGTGGCCGGTTATTATTATCCCTTTCCCGTTTTTAATGCCGGTGTTCACCTTTGCCGGTTCCGGCTCCCCGAAACTTTCTATGTGGGCTTTTTTAAGGAGCCTCATGACATCTATATTGATGCGCCCCGCGTCCAGTCCCGCCCTTACAAAACTTGCGCTGTCGAAATTTACGTTTGTCAGCGTCGAATACAGGGATTTGGTTATGAATTTTTCCAGGTTTTTGTCTCTGAACCCCAGCTCTCCGGCGTGGTACAGATATGCGGAAATGCCCTTGAGCGCAAAAATCAGGTTGTCCTGGAGCCTTGCAAGCGTGGCGTCTTTTCCGCATACGCCCGCTTTTGTGCATCCCTTTCCCCCGGCAGTCTGCGAACACTGATAGCAAAACATGTTTATATTTTCCATTGTTTCCTCCTTTACCCTGAGTCCCCCCCTTTTGATAAAGGGGGGTATGGGGGGATTTCAAAATCAGGCTTTTGTTTTTCAATCCTATCAAAGTATTATTATCATTTTACTAATATTTTAACAAAAAAACATCCGTCTGTCAATACTTCCGCAAAATATATTTTTATCTGCCGTAAATTTTACGCTATAATCATAGAACCATGCCGGAAAACAAAAATATTATTGATACTTTGCCCGGAGATGCTGCAAAAGCCATGTACCGTGCGATGGTAACCATCAGGCAGTTTGAAGACACTGTGTATTATATGTTCCTTGAAGGGAAGCTTCCTGGGACTGTGCACCTTTACCAGGGGCAGGAGGCGGTTGCGG
Organism: Candidatus Omnitrophota bacterium; assembly: GCA_016928555.1. GTDB lineage: Bacteria > Ratteibacteria > UBA8468 > B48-G9 > JAFGKM01 > JAFGKM01. The sequence continues at coordinate 27,293 of JAFGKM010000018.1, forward strand.
CAGGCGTCTGTGCCAACCTGCGCAAAGAAGATGTGATTTTCTCCACGCACCGCGCCGACGGACACGCCATTGCCAAGGGAGTTTCTCTTAACGCATGCATGGCGGAGCTGTTCGGAAGGGTTACCGGATGCTGCAAGGGAAAAGGCGGGGCGATGCACCTTGGCGACATTGATGCCGGCATGCCTCCGGCGGTCGCAATCGTGGGAGGAGGCCTTCCCATGGCGGCTGGCTGCGGACTGGCATTCAAATACAGGAAGCAGGATAATGTTTCCATCGCATTTTTCGGGGACGGAGCGGCCAACGAAGGGGCCTTTCATGAAACGTTAAATATGGCGGCTGTATGGAAACTGCCCGTTATTTTCGTGTGTGAGAACAACCTTTACGGCGCATCAACACATGTAAGCAAGGTGATGAAGGTTGAAAATGTCGCCGACCGCGCATCCGCATACGGCATACCCGGCGTAACCGTTGACGGGAACAATGTCTTTGAGGTTTACCGGGCGGCGGGAGAGGCGGTACAGAGGGCGCGTATGGGCGGGGGACCGACGCTTCTGGAATGCAAGACATACCGCAGGGGCGGCCACTCAAGGGGAGATTCCAACCTTTACCGCGACAAGAAAGAGGAAGCGGAGTGGCTGGCAAAAGACCCTCTTGTCCTTGTCCGCGAAAAGCTGGTAACCGGCGGGATAATTACGGAGGAGGAGATAAAAAACATTGAGGAGCAGGTTAAAGCGGAGATTGAAAAAGCCGTAAAGTTTGCCGAAGAAAGCCCGTTCCCTGCAAAAGAAGAAATATTCAAAGACTTCTGGGCCGACTGAAAAAAAAGGATAAAATAACATCCTCTCATTCTTTTCCTCTCCCCTCGGGGGAGAGGATTAAGGTGAGGGGGATGAGTCCGGGCAGATAAGGAGATTGTGAACGGATGGAAAGATTAACGATTGCGCAGGCATTGCGGGAAGGGATAAGGGAGGAGATGCGCCGCGATGAGCGCGTATTCTGCATAGGCGAGGACATAGGCGTAACAAAAGGATTCGGCGGCGCTTTTACGGTCACGCTTGGGCTTTCCGACGAATTCGGCCATGAAAGAATACTGGATACTCCCATCTCGGAGACAGGTCTGGTCGGAGCGGCGATAGGAGCGGCGATGATGGGCCTGCGTCCCATAGCCGACGTGCAGTACAGCGATTTTTTGTTCTGCGCGATGGACCAGGTGATAAACCAGGCGCCTAAGATGAGGTATATGTCGGGGGGCAAGATTACCGTACCCATGGTTCTCCGGGCGCCGGTGGGCGCTACCCAGCGCGGCGCCCAGCATGCGCAGTCGGTTGAATCCTATTTTTTCCACTGCCCGGGCTGGAAAATTGCCTGCCCGTCCAACGCGTATGACGCAAAAGGCTTGTTGAAGACGGCGGTGCGCGATGATAACCCGGTATTTATATTTGAACACAAGAAACTGTACGGTGCAAAAGGCATACGCAAGGTATCCGGAAGCATTGACGCCTCTTCCGATATCCCTGCCGAGGAATATCTTATTCCTTTCGGGCAGGCGAAAATATTAAGGGAGGGTAAAGATGTTACCATTCTTGCCACACTGCGGATGGTCTATGAATCGTTGAGGGCGGCGGAAGAACTGGCGTCAAAAAAAGGAATATCCGCAGAAGTTATCGACCCGCGCACTCTTATCCCCTTTGACTATGACACTCTCTATCTTTCCGTAAAAAAAACAGGCAGGCTGGTTATTGTCCACGAAGATACCATGACGGGCGGATGGGGGGCGGAGATAGCCGCACGCGTGAGCGCCGATATCTTTGACTGCCTTGACGCTCCCGTGACAAGGGTATGCGCGCCGGATACTCCCGCTCCGTTCTCAACCCCGCTGGAAGAATTTTTCGTGCCGGACAAGGAAAAAATCAAGGAGGCTGTGCTTAAAAAGGCATAAAAATGGAAAAAGAAAAAACAGAAGAATTTTTCGTGCCGCAAATAATGGTTGCGAAATATACGGAAAAGCCCGTGGCGATAGACGGCAGTCTGGATGACGCCGTCTGGAAAAAAGCCGTCCGCTATTCGATGTGCTTAAGCAAGGATTCCGGGAAGGATGCACCGAAGGAAGGCGGCGAGGTGATGCTCGCATGGGACGAAGAGACTCTTTATGTAGGAGCGCATCTTGTAGATTCTGACATAGTGCAGAAAGGGGAGGAGGACCAGTCGCATTTCTATACAACCGGCGATTTGCTGGAGGTCTTTCTCAAGCCGGAGAAGGAGGAATGGTACTGGGAACTGTACGGGACTCCCAACAATAAAAAGACTGTTTTCTGGTTCCCCTCGCGGAAATTCCTGGGCGTATTCAGGAATATGGATCGGTGGACCAAGGATTTAATAGATATAAAGGTTGCCGCCCATTTGGGAGGAACCCTGAACGACAGCAGGAACAAAGACAGGTACTGGACGATAGAGATGGCGTTTCCCGCCAGGCAGATTGCCCCGTGGTATATGTTCACTCCCGGAGAAGACCATTATTTCGGCCCCGGCTCGGAATGGAGGGTGCTTGTCTCCCGGTATAACTATTCAAGGTATCTTGAGAAGACGGAATTGAGCATGTTCCCCCAGCTGTCCAAGACCAATTACCATCTGCTTGAGGAGTACGGGATAATCCACTTTGAAAAGTAATACCGAATTGATTTCATCCATTCTTAATCCCCTCTTTGCAAAGGGGGGTATGGGGGGATTTTGCTCTGCTACGCCTTGTTCTCCGGCTAACTCAATCCTGTATTGCTATGATTTGCCTAACCTTAAAAAAGAGGCCTGGGCCGGATTTGAACCGGCGCATAACGGTTTTGCAGACCGCTGCCTTGCCACTTGGCTACCAGGCCCGTAGGAATCTTTTCGTCCTCTTATTATAACCCCAAACCCCGCGATTTTCAACACACACTGCAATTTGAGAACTTGCCAAAAAATATGGGAAGATGTTTTATGGCACAACCTGAAAATCTATTTGCTCTGTAGCGGACTGGAGCAATTTCCTGTATAATATACAAAAAACGGGCGTATACTGAACGAATCACTTCTATTATAACCTGATAAAAAGGATTATTAAGTGCCCCGTTGCTAATGCCGGTTTCAGGCGGCTTTCCTGAAAGGAGATTGTATGGGGATACTTGAAAAGTTTTCGCTGGAAGGAAAAGTTGCTCTTGTTACGGGAGGCGCCGGTTTATACGGTAGCTGCATAGTGGAAGGGCTGGCGGAGGCGGGAGCGACGGTCTACCTTGCATCAAGAAACGCCGGAAACTGCCTTAAGGCGGCGGAAGAATTGCAAAGAAAAGGATTAAAGGTGATTGGTGCGGAATTGGACCAGTCCGAGACCGAAAGCATTGCACGGCTCAAAGATAAAATTATCTCAGAACAGTCAAAAATAGATATCCTTGTGAATAATGCCGTTTTAAGGCCGATGAAGTCTCCCGAGGCAATCGAGGACTTCGACCTTTCCATGAAAGTCAACGCCACCGGCGTGGTAAACGTTACAAGGATTTTTGTCGAAGAGATGAAAAAGAAAAAATCGGGAGCCATAATCAATATATCGTCGATCTACGGCGTTCTGGGAACCGACCTTTCGCTTTATGAAGAAACAGAGATGTCTGCAGGCGCACCAGATTATTTTTTTCACAGGGCGGGCATAATCAATCTTACACGGTATTATGCGGCGGTTCTCGGGCCCTATAACGTCAGGGTTAACTGTATCTCCCCGGGAGGGCTTTTCAACAACCAGGACCCGCGGTTTGTGGAAAGGTACAACAAAAAGACTTTTCTGGGAAGGATGGCAAACAGGGAGGATATAAAGGGAGCGGTTGTATTCCTTGCCTCCGATGCAAGCCCCTACATAACGGGTGAAAACATAATGGTTGACGGCGGACTCTCCGCCAAATGAATTTTTAATTTCCGTAGTTGACCGCATGATTTAGATACAAAGATATTATCAACGGGAATGCGGCAGAAGAACACTCTCGATTATAAAAGAAGATTACATGAAACTGAGGTTTTTACTGTGAAGAAAAAGATACTTATAGCTGGCGCCGGCGGTATAGGAAGGAAGCATGTGGAAGGATTTTTGAGAACAGGCAGTTTTTCGGTCTCAATATGCGATACGGATTTTGTAAAGACCGACAAAATAAAGGCGGACTATCCGGTTGAGGATATTTTTAATGACTTCAACAGTATCAATCTGAATGATTTTGAAGCGGTTCTTATTTCAACGCCGGCAAATTACCATGTGCCCATGGCTTCTTTGTGCGCGGTGAGGGGAGTCCCGTTCCTTCTGGAAAAACCCCTTTCACTCAACATGGACGGCGTTGATGTACTTGTAAACGCAGTTAAAAAAAACAATGTTAAGTGCGCAGCAGGATTTACGCGACGCAGCATACCCTCATTTGTAAAATTAAGGGAATTACTGGGAGAAAAAAAGGTAATGCCCAAAACGGCTGTTTTTTCAGGCGGCGGAGATTACAGGAAATACAGGCCGGATTACAGGAAGATTTACTTTGCCAGAAAATCAATGGGAGGCGGGTGCATACTGGATTCGGTTTCCCATGTTGTGGACCTTGCGCAGTGGTATCTGGGCAAGCCGGCCGATGGATACTGCCTCTATGACAACCTTATATTCGGAGACACTGTTGAAACGGAGGACTGTGCGGTTATAAGCGCAAGGTTCGGAGGTGCCCTTGTTTCAATTTCAAACAACGTTTTTCAAAAGCCCTACACTTTTTTCATGGAGTTTATCGGAGAAAAGGGGAATATGCGCTATGTTATGGACGGCAGGAGAAAAGCGGCCATAACTTTTTCCGGGGATGATAGCGGAAAATGGGAAGAACTTGCATGCTTTGAGAACGAGATACCCGATTTTTACGTCAACCAGGCAAAGAATTTTCTGAATCTGCTGGAAGGAAAAAGAAACACGATGACTACAATTGAAGAAGCCGCGCAGAATCTTGAATTTCTGTTGAGGGTTAAAAAGAAAGGATAAAACCAACCCTTTTGCGTTAAAAATACCGGAGGAAAGGACCAATGAAAAAACTGGCTTTTATCGGGACAAACGAGGGCAACGGGCATATCTTTTCGTGGAGCGCAATAATAAACGGGAGGTATGACCGGGAAAGGATGAAAAACTGCGGATATCCGGTGATACCCGAGTATCTCGCCAAAGAGCCGCCCGAAAACATGGGAATAGAAGGTGCGCAGGTATGTTACGTATGGACGGAAGATAAAAGTTACGCGGAATACGTGGCAAAGACCTCTTACATAGAGACCGTGCTTGACCGTCCTGAAGAGGCGCTCGGAAAGGTTGACGGAGTCGTTATAACAACGGATATCGGAAACAGGCACCTTAAACTTGCAAAACCCTTCATTAAAAAAAATATACCGGTATTCATAGACAAGCCGCTTACGGATAACGAAGACGACCTGAAGGCGTTCGTAAAATACTTCAAGATGAATAAACCTCTGCTTTCCTCTTCCAGTGTCAGATATTCAAAGGATATTGAGAATTTTTCCCGTGAAAACAGGGAAAAAGTAGAATTTGTGCGGTGCCTCATGAGCAAATTTTGGGAGACTTACGGCGTGCATGCAATGGAAGGCTTGTATAAAATTCTCGGTCCCGGGATAAAAAGCGTTACCAACCTCGGTGATAAGAATATCAACGTTGTTTACCTTGAATATAACGACGGGCGCAAAGCCGTCATCGAGAACGTATATAATGCAAAAATTACGGGCTACGATATCATAACCGCTGAAAAAACCTTTACGATACAGGATAAGAATACCTTCTATATGTTCAAGAAACAGATGGAAACTTTCATAAAATTCATAGAGGAAAGCGAATATCCATATCCTTATCAAGAGACAGTAGAAATATCCAAGGTGATCATTGCGGGTATAAAATCCCGCGAAGAAAAAAGACGGGTGGAGTTAACCGAACTTTTGCAGTAAGAAGATTTATGGAATTTACTTGTTGTTGTCGGCGCCTAATGCTTTGACCAGGGTTTTGCCGAATTCATGGGCGGCGTCCGGACCGCTGGCGGTGATTATCCTGCCGTCAACCACTACAGGCATATCAACATAATTGGCTTTTCCCTCAATCAGTATTCCCCTGTCGCTCGGGAAAACGGTGGCTTTTTTCCCCTTGAGTATGCCCGCCCGGGCAAGTATTGCCGGAGCGATGCAGATTGCTCCCACTATCCTGCCTTTCTTATCGGCTTCCCTCGCCAGGTTCAGGGCGGTTTCGTCGTCAATGTAGTCTGCTGCGCCCGGCCCGCCCACGAAAACCACTGCCGCATAATCCTCAACCTTGACTTCGGAAAGAGATACGTCAACCTTTGCAGTCCCGCCCATTTTCCCCCGGGCGGCCCCTGTCTGCACCGAAGCGGTCTTTACTATGCAGCCGGCAAATTCCAGCAGATCCTTCGGCTTAAAGTATTCTTCGTCCCTGAATCCGTTCTGCGCTATAACCATAAGAACCATAATTGCCCCCTTTGCCATACATATAGCCATAGCAATCTCCGTTGTAAACGGCTGTTATAAGTTATTTTACCTCAAAACGGGGCGGATAGTCAGTGTGGATAAAAAAGAGAAGGAGAGTTCAGAGTACTTCGGACTTCTTTGTGAAACAGGTACTGGTTCTACTGCTTTACCGCATACTTACTTCACAAACTTTCCTGCCTCTGAACTCTCCGATGTAGTTATACCCGCTATAAACGCAGGTGTCAAGGGATAATAGTTGACTTTTTTGGAAGGGCGTTTTAAAATGCGTCTTGATAAAGAGAGCGGGCACAATGAGAAATCCCCCTGTTTCCCCCTTTGTCAAAGGGGGAATTTAAAGGGGATTTGGAAGGCAAGAAAAACATGGCTACTCTACAGATAAAGGAGTTTGCAACAGGAGATTTGATACTGGGGGTTGCGGAGGACATAGGGCCGAGAATTCTTAAGCTGGCGTTGAAGTCAATGCCGGATGAAAACCTCTTCGGCATCCTGCCGGAGGCCGGAGTTGAGACTCCTGACGGCTTCTGGAGGATATACGGAGGGCACCGGCTGTGGATTTCTCCGGAAGCCATGCCGCGTTCTTATTCAATGGATGATGCGCCGGTGAGGATTGAGGAGAAGGAAGGAGTTGTCAAGATTTATGGCAATACAGAAATGCAGTATAACATACAAAAGGAGATAGAGATTCGGACTGCCGGCGCAAGGGTAGTTGAGGTGCTTCACAGGATAAAAAATACAGGGCGCTGGCCTGTAACCCTTGCATGCTGGGCGCTGACTGTGATGAAAACCGGAGGATTTGCCATAATCCCGGTTAAAGCCGGCGGGGAGGGGATTCTTCCGGACAGGCGGCTAAGTTTATGGCCGTATACCGACCTTTCTGATGAGAGGCTTGTCATGGAAAAGGATTTTATATTTCTTAAGCAGGACGTTAAGAGTAAATCTCCCATAAAGATAGGAGCGATGGCATACCCGTCATGGACGGCTTACTGGGTTGACGGACTTCTATTTGTAAAGCAGTTTGTTGTGGAGAGAGGAGATTATCCTGATTTCGGGTGTGATGTGGAGGCGTACACCAATCCGGGAATGCTTGAACTGGAAACGGTGGGGCCGCTTAAGAATCTGGAGCCGGGCTCTGCGGCTGAGCACAGGGAAATATGGTCGGTGAAAAAGGTTTCCTCTCTTTCCCCGTCTCAGAAGGACGTGGAGGAAAAAATTATCAAAAAAGGAGTTATTTAGTCTATCTTAAACCGTACGTTTTCGGAATTGAACCTGAAACTGCCGATAAAAAGATTATCCTGCCGATGTAAAGGACAGTTGTTCCCATCAACTGTTATTTTGCAGTTTTTCTCAAAGGCGAATTCGCACGCATCCCCGCAGGCGCCTCTTATTTCAAAGGTTTTGCCGTCTGTTCCAGCCTTTACAATTTCATGGGTGATGTATTTAAGAACGTTCCCTGCAAGAGGCAGGTTTACCCAGAGCATCCTCGCTTCGCAGGGCGCAAGCTTGATATGGCAGTTCTTGGGGAAGGAAAGACTGCTGTCTCTCAGCGAAATGCGGAAAGGCGCGGGCGTTCCCGTAATATTGCATACCGAAACAAGAGAAGAGCAGTCCTTTTTGCTTCTGCGGACAACGGCGTTGAAATAACCATCATGAGTTTCCGCTTGAGGTGTTACGCCCATGAAAGAAAAAACTTTCTTCCATAATCTCAAATGCGAAGAATTATGGTATGAAGGACCTATCCCGCTTAAGATAATCCGGTTGTCAGTTCCATTCAATACATTTATGACGGGACTGCCTTCAAAGGAGGCAAAGGTTTTGGAGTTATTGCTGTCATGCAGAAATATCCATGACGGCTGTCCCACTGGATTTTGTTCGTCATCTGACATCATACGCCATCCGTAATCCAGTATCTTTGCGCCGGCAGGCCTGATTTTGCCGGTCATCCGCACATTAAGCATATCAGTCAGCCGTGTGTCGGAATATCCGTCCAGCGTTGTGTGCGGCACTGTAGGAAAAAAGAGAACCTTTCCTCCTTTTTCAATATGTTGGTATATATAATCAATTAATTCCTTTTCAAGACAGCCGGTGGAGGGGACAATCAGCGTATAATTTCCTGCAGGGATTTTGGGATGCGCCAGGTCTATAAGCCCCCACATGACGTTCATCCGCCTGAATAAAATCAGCAGTTCGGTGAAATCGTCCCACAGTGCGGCTTCAGGGGTAATCGTCTGTTTGTCAACCCCCTCGTAGCCGCCGAGCCATTCATGGCCCCCCGCGGATTTTGCCTTGCCGGGTTCGGGGTTGATTTCAAAACCCGAGCTTTCCGGAATGCTTTTTTTGTCCGACTGCAGAGGAGAGCCGAGGAACGGGATGTACCTTATTGCAGGGCTTATGCCGATAAACACGTCGGGCATTTTTTCAGTTTCAAGAATTTCTTTCTCCCAGCCGGAGACGAATCCGTAAAAATCGTTAATATGGCTGTGAGCGGGATTCGGCTTCCCGTTTATGGATATCGGGGCGTCTTCCCAGTATTCAAGCCCGCAGAGGGTGGAATTTTCAGGGTTCCGGCCTTCCGCAAAAGCGTAGATGTTTGAACCGTTCAATCCGTGCGCGAGCCCCATGCGCAGAAGGACAGGCATGTTGATATGGCTCCTTGAAAGGCGGGGCTCAAACCATGTGTTGTTTGTTTCCAGAGACATGGGAACAGTCTTGCCGGGGGCGGATTTGGTTATTTCAGCCGCCAGCTCAACGGTATTGGCTCCCTGCAGGTCGTAAATCCTGTCCGAATATGTATGGCATGCGGTAAAAACGTCCAGCCCTGATTTTGCAGTTTTACTCATAAATCCGGGGTGGTCGCCGTGGGTGTAAAAGCCGGCCACAGGTTCGTTGAATACGAAGGGCACATCCAGTCCGAATTCTTTTATCCACCGGCAGAGTATTATTCCCCAGTCTGCGAAGAACTCCCTTTTGAAGTTGAGCCAGTCAAGAGCCGCCCTGTATTTGTTCACATCGGCGGGCATGCCTCTCGGAGGGAGTACATCAACCCATGATTTAAGTTTTTTGCCGTATCTTTCCGAAAGATTTTCCAGGCCTCCGTGTTTTTTATCAAGCCACCGGTGCCAGAGTCCGTTTTCTTTTATTATGGAGTCGTCATAGAGAGAAAGGGCAAGACCGTATGACCATGCGGCGGAGATTTCGTTGTCCGGCTGGCAGAGGATAATCGGCCCGCTTTTAGAACAGCTGAACTCAGCCAGAAGGGGGATTACATGGCTGTACCACCTTTTTACAAGGTTTCTCAAAAAAGGTTCTCCCTCTGCCTGTATAGGCCTGCCGGTGGAAAAATTTCCGTCTGCCCGGCGGCTGAGTGTTTTTTCCGGATATTTTTCAAAGGCCCAGCGAGGGTATCCGCCTTCCCGCAGTTCAGAGTTTACAAAAGGTCCGGGGCGCGCTATTACCTTGACGCCGGCATCCGCGCATATTTCAAGGAACTCGCGCAGGTTTCTTTCCGGCAGGGTTTTTCCTTCAAGGTCAACCGTCCCTTCTTCGGGTTCGTGCCAGAACCAAGGCATATAACTGCTCACCGTATTCATGCCGGTCTGCTCCAATGCCTCTATGCGTTGGCGCCAGTCGTCTTTTTTGAGGCGGAAATAATGGATTTCGCCGCCCCTGAGATAAAAAGGCTTTCCGTCCACCAGCAGATAACCGTCGGCTCTTTCCGTCCTCATCGTCCTCCTTCTTTAAAAAGGCAAGGGGAATGATAGCACAGCGCGGGTTAGGAAACAAGAATTTTAAAACAGGCAAGCAAGATGTTATAATAAAAGCAGCAAAATAAAAGTCGTGAAAAGTGAGACGTGAGACGAAAAGAAAAGGTTGAGATTGCCGCGCCAAAAAGCGGCTCGCAATGACAAAAAACGTCATTTCACGGTTTTCATAAAAACAGGGAGTAAAAATGGCAAAATCTTTAAAAGGTACGGAGACGGAAAAAAATCTGCTCAAGGCATTTGCGGGAGAATCTCAGGCAAGGAACAGATACACGTATTTTGCAAGCGCCGCAAAGAAAGAAGGGTATGAGCAGATATCTCGCATTTTTTTAGAAACTGCCGAAAACGAAAAGGAGCATGCGAAGGTTTTCTTCAAATATCTTGAAGGCGGAGACGTTGAGATAATTGCCGCATACCCCGCAGGCGCAATAAGGGATACAAAGACAAATCTTGAAGAGGCGGCTGACGGCGAGAAGATGGAGTGGACGGTGCTTTATCAGGATTTTGCGGGCATAGCAAAAAAAGAGGGCTTCCCGGAAATCGCCGTTTCTTTTGAGCAGATAGCGAAGGTGGAGAAGTTTCATGAGGCCCGATACCGCAAACTTATAGCCAACATAGCCGCCGGAGAGGTGTTTAAGAAGAAAGCTCCGGTAAAATGGCACTGTATCAACTGCGGGTACGTGATAGAGTCGGATTCCGCTCCGAAAGAATGTCCAGCATGCAAGCATCCGCAAGCGTATTATGAGGTGCTTGCGGAGAATTACTGAGAGTTTTATAATAAGGGAAATGAGAACGGGGCTTGGTTTTGACATCCACAGGTTTGAGGAAGGAAGGAAGTTTATTTTGGGCGGCGTTGAGATACCGTTTGAAAAAGGACTTCTGGGACACAGCGACGGAGATGTTCTTCTCCACGCATTCAGCGATGCGCTTCTGGGGGCGATGGGAAAGCCGGACATAGGAAGTTTTTTCCCGGATACCGAAGACAGCATCAAAGGCATTGACAGCAGGAAAATCCTGGCCAAGGTGCTTGAACTGCTTGAAAAGGAAGAGTTTTATATAGAAAACGTTGACATAACCGTTATATGCGAGAGGCCAAAACTTCTTCCTTTTTTCCCGGAGGTGAAAAAAAGTCTTTCAGGCATGATGGACGGAATTGACGGAACAAGAATCGGGCTTAAGGCAAAAACATTTGAAGGCATCGGAGAGATAGGGGCGGGGAAGGCGTGCGCCTGCATCGTCTCCGTTCTCATAGAAGAAAAATCATAGCCCCTCACCTGAGGGCGTATCAGGGAGGGTTCGGGACAAGGAGGTCTATGGTGAAAAGGAATATTATTATTGCCGCAATACTCGCCTTGGTAATTCTCCTGCCTTTTCTGATATTCAGGATAAAAGACAAAGAAATCTCATTTAGAAGCAAAAATCAGGTTATAGAGGGTTACATCTCGGAAGGCGATATGCTCGGAGATGTGCTTCTTGCAAGGAATATACCGGCACAGCAGGTAAATCTCATAATCAATGAATTGAAAAAGGTTTTTAACGTCAGAAAATGCAGAATCGGAGACAGGTGGGAGATGCATCTGACTGATGAAGGAGAATTCATAAAATTCGTATATTATGACGGGCCCATTGATTTTTACGAAGTTAAATTCAACAGCGGCGATAATACCTATCTGGCTTGCGCCAAGGCAATAGAGGCCGAAAAGATGATCCGCGGAGTCAGGGGGGAGATAAGAAGCTCTTTATACGAAAGCATGTCTTATGTGAATATCAATCCGGAAATAATAATTCAGTTTGCGGAAATATTTTCTTCCAAGGTGGATTTTTTTACCGATTGCAGGACCGGCGATAAATTCAATATTCTCTGGGAGACTTATTTTGACAAAAAGGGCAATCCCCTGAAGGATGTAATGATATCGGCGGCATCATACGCTTCCATGGATAAGAACAATTATTACGCTTTCTATTTTGAGACGCCCGAAGGAAAGGGCGGTTATTACGACGAGAACGGAAAGAGCGTAGAGTCGGCTTTCTTAAGGGCGCCGCTCAGCTACAGGAGGATATCGTCGCATTTTACGCACAGAAGGCTTCATCCCATTTATAAGGTATACCGTCCCCATCTCGGAATAGACTATGCGGCTCCATCCGGCACCCCGGTTTCATCGATAGGAAACGGTACCGTTGCGTTTGCGGGATGGAACGGCGGGCTTGGAAAAACTGTCAAGGTGAAACATCCTAACGGCTATGTCTCATGGTACGGGCATCTGTCCAGGATAGGCAAGGGGATAAAGAAAGGCGCAAAGGTCAAGAAGGGGCAGGTGGTAGGAGCAGTCGGTTCAACGGGTGTTTCCACTGGGCCGCACCTTGATTTCCGCCTTCAGATAAACGGGAAGTTTGTCAATTATCTTGCAATAAAACTGCCTCCTTCGTTCCCTCTTCCGGAACAATACCTTCCGCAATTCAAGGAGACGGCTGGAATGTTTACAGCCAGGATGGATTCCCTGAAGGATGACAAAGAGGTCGTTTTCCCCAGCCCGGAAGTGAAAGAAAAATCAAAACACTGAGTTTCCAATCCCGAGGAAATGTTAATCCCGTAAAACCGATACTTAATAAGGCCAAAAGAATATAATGTCTATAATACTTGCTTCAAAATCACCGAGAAGGCGGGAACTGATGGGCAGGGTGGCGAAGGATTTCACGGTTGTTCCCAGCGGCGCGGATGAGAATATAATAAGTGAAAGAAGCGACCCTGCGAGGTTCGCCGTGGAAGCGGCGGCAATGAAGGCGCGCGAGGTCGGCGCGCGTTTTCCCTCGGAAATTGTCATAGGCGCGGATACCGTAGTCTCGGTTGACGGGAAGATTATAGGCAAACCTGCAGATTACGGAGATGCAAAACAGATATTGAAAACGCTTTCAGGAACCAGGCACAAGGTGATAACCGGCGTGGCCGTTTACAAAGGCGACGAGAATAAACTGATTACGGGTTACGAGATTACGCTTGTAAAGTTCAGGGAACTGACAGATGCGGATATTGAGGAATACCTTGCGAAAGAAGAATACGCGGACAAAGCGGGCGCCTATGCGATACAGTCGGTCGGAGACAGGTTTGTAGAGGGGATGAAAGGAGATTACGACAATGTCGTGGGTTTTCCTGTAAAAAGGGTGAAAAAACTTTTAGAGAGATTTTTTCTGCCCGAATTTGAGATGGATATCACAGACATAGCCCTTCCCCGGAAATGGGCGGTGGGAAGAGCGGAAAATCTTGTAGTTTTCGTGCCGGAAGCGGTTTACGGGGACAGGGTAAAGGTCAGAATGGTTAAAAAAGTAAAAAGTTTTTCTTACGGAGAAGTTATTGACACAGTGAAGCCGTCTCCCTTCAGGACCGAACCGGAATGCCCGTATTTCGGCAAATGCGGCGGATGCGCCTTCCAGAATCTTTCGTATGCGAAACAGCTGGAAATTAAGGAAAAATATCTTTTGACAACATTCCGCAAGATAGGAGGCATTGATATAAACGCAGATGTTGAATTGTTTCCGATTATCCCTTCCCCGGATATTTTTTATTACAGGAATAAGATGGAGTTCGCTTTCGGCACGGAAGACGGGCGGGTTTGCCTCGGGTTGAGGGAGAGGGCTTCTCCTTTTTCCTCATATGTGAAAAACTGCATTTCTCTGGAAGAATGTTTCATTTTCAGCCCCGCCGTAAAAAGCATTTTTCCCGTATTCCTTGAGTTTGCGCGGAAAACCGGACTGGAAGCATATAACCCGCGTTCCGGAAAGGGGTTTTTCCGGCACCTTGTTTTGCGCGAAGGTAAAAACACCGGCCAGCTTATGGCTGTTCTGGTCACGAGAAGCGGCGGGGTTCCGGATGTAACAGGACTAGCGAAAAGCCTGGCAGGCAAAGTCAGCAGTATGTGGTGGATGGAAAACAACCGGATATCCGACGTTGTTTCGTTTGAAAAAAAACACCATCTTTACGGCTCCCCATGGATAGAAGAGAGGCTGGATGGCCGTACATTCAGGATACATCCGCAGTCTTTTTTCCAGCCCAATACCCGTGCGGCGCAGTTGATGTACGGCAGGATAAGAGAGAATTTGGAGGGGATGTCTGCAAAAAGGATACTGGGGCTTTACTGCGGAACGGGAGCCATTGAAATTTCGCTTTCAGGCGCGGCAGAGGAAGTTGAAGGGATGGATTCTGAAGCCGGAAATATTAACAACGCAAGGGTAAACTGCCGGCTGAACGGTGTAAAAAACTGCCGGTTCCATCAGGGGTATGTTGAAGACCTTTTGAAATCTGCGGCTTTTAAATCTGCCGACGCGGTCATTGTTGACCCTCCCAGGGCGGGACTGGCGCCCAGGGCCATGAAAAACGTGCTGGCTGTGGATGCGCCGGTGATAATTTATGTTTCCTGCAATCCCGCCGCCCTTGCCCGAGACGCCGCTGTTCTGGAGAATACTGGGTATAAAATGAAGAAATTGTACTGTGCTGATTTTTTCCCGCACACAACCCACATGGAAAGTATGGCTGTCTTTGAAAAATCTTAGGTAGTTTTGATGTCCAGCTCGGTTTTAAGGCCGGTTTTCTGATACCTTGCGATAATCTCCACAAACTTTTCAAAAGGCATTTCTTCCCCTGCGAGCTCCTTCAGTTCGGTTATGAAATAATGGATAGATTCGGGAGAAAGGAATCCTTCCCTGATTTTCAGGTAAAGCGTCTCGAAATCCTCCCTTCCCAGCTTGACGTTAATCTTGGCTATTTCTCCGTATATTGCCTCTTTCTTTTTTTCTTCTATAATCGTGGAGAGCTCTTCTTCGAGCGCCTTCTCGGCGTTTACGCCGAATTCATACCCCGTTAACAAAGTTTCCATTTTCCTGAGTTTTCTCTGCCGGGATTTCTCGGCCATTTTAACGCAGATGTTTCCGTATAATATGGGAACGGCGATTAACGGGATGCCGAAATAGAATCCTGTCCATGCAAAGCCTATAAAATTGCCTATGCGGGGGTTGCCGTAGTATACCTGCTTTATGTATTCTATAAAACCCGTAAGAATGCCTTCCTGCAGTTTGAACGTCCATGAATATACAAAGTCCGCAATAATGAGAATGATGCCGATAATTACCCCTCTGATATATCCGTAATCCCTGGCGTTTTCTTCAGTCAGCGTACGCGGAATGCCGAGGAATTTCTGGACGGGGGACAGCATCGTTTTTGTAAGGATTTCAAGCTTTTCCTGTATTTCATCCGTATTTTTTGTTTCAAAAGAGCCGTAAACCATCATGTTTTTGCCGGCGCCCCTGTATACCGCGGCGAACCTGTTTACCGGAGCGGAAAACCCGCTGTTGAAATAAGGGAATGAAAAATCTCTCTTTGTATATACGGTCCACCTGCCGGGAGGAGCATCAAACTCGGATTCCATGTTGTAGCCGAGGTATCCGAGAAGCTGGTATGAATACGGTTTGATATCCCTGAAATATTGTATGGACTCGTAAGTTTTTTTTATCTCGTCTTCCATGCCATTTATTTTATAATATTCAATCGGAAGCCGCAAGTTTGCGCACCGGAATACATGCCAAAATACACTGTTGACATTGACGGCAAAAAGGTATATCATATAGCGTTTTATCTTAATACATCGGGAGTGAGGGAAAATGGACAGAAGCAGACAGAAATATGATGCGACGACGATACAGGTATTGGGCGGAATAGAGGCGGTAAGGAAAAGGCCCGCCATGTACATCGGGGATACCGCTATTTACGGTCTCCACCACCTTGCATACGAGGTTATTGATAACAGCATAGACGAAGCTCTGGCAGGGTACTGCAATGAAATCGGCTTAGTTGTCCATTCGGATAACAGCGTTACCGTATCGGACAACGGCAGGGGCATACCCGTAGATATCCATAAGACGGAAAAAAGGCCTGCCGTAGAGGTCATTATGACCGTCCTTCACGCAGGAGGCAAGTTTGACAAAAAAGCCTACCGCGTATCCGGCGGACTGCACGGAGTGGGAGTTTCCGTAGTCAACGCCCTTTCGGAATGGCTTGAAGTTGAGGTAAAGCGAAACGGAAAGGTTTATCACCAGAGATATGAAAAGGGCAAGCCTGTAACAGGGCTTACCGAGATAGGCAAGACAAGGAGCACCGGCACAAAGGTTACGTTCATGCCGGACGAAAACATCTTTGAGGCTATCGATTTTGACGACAGCATACTTTCAGGCAGGGTAAGAGAACTGGCCTTTCTTAACGCGGGGGTTAAGATAACCTTTGAGGATGAAAGGAAGAACCTGAAAGAAGAATACAAGTTTGACGGCGGACTTACGTCTTTCGTGGAACACCTGAACAAGAATAAAAAAGTGCTTTTCCCGAAACCGCTGTACTTCAAAAAAGCGGAGGAGGAAGGCGAGGTTGAGGTGGCTTTCCAGTATAACGACGGATACAGCGAAACGGTCCTTTCATTCGCCAACAACGTTAATACGAAAGAAGGAGGTACGCACATTGCGGGTTTCAGGGGCGGGCTTACCCGGGCGATAAACGAATACGGGAAAAATAACGGTTTTCTTAACGACAAGCCGCTTGCAGGGGAAGATATAAGGGAAGGACTTGTGGCCGTGGTCAGCGTTAAGATAGCAGAGCCTCAGTTTGAAGGGCAGACAAAGACCAAGCTCGGCAATTCAAAGATAAGGTTTCTCGTTGAGGGGATAACATCCCAGCAGGTAGTGACCTTCCTGGAGGAAAACCCGGAGCCGGCAAGGGAAATTATCAACAAGTGCGTAATGACCGCCAGAGCAAGGGAAGCGGCGAGAAAAGCGAGGGAGCTGACGCGGAAAAAACTCTCCGAAACGGGCGCCCTGCCCGGGAAACTTGCGGACTGCACGGTCAAAGATCCGGAACAGAGGGAGATATTCATAGTTGAGGGAGATTCCGCGGGAGGAAGCGCCAAACAGGGCAGGGACAGGTTTTTTCAGGCAATACTGCCCTTGAAAGGCAAGATTATAAATTCCGAAAAAGCCCCTCTAGAAAAGGTCCTCGGCAATGAGGAAGTGAAGATGATGATAGGCGCCATAGGAGGAGGCGTTGGCGAGGATTTTGACGTGACGAAGACGAGGTACAGAAAGATTATCATAATGACCGACGCCGATGTTGACGGCGCGCACATACGGACGCTTCTTCTGACGTTTTTTTACCGGCAGATGACCGACCTTATAAAACAGGGATACGTTTATATCGCACAGCCTCCGCTTTACAGGGTTAAAAAGGGCAGGAAGGAATTTTACGTGGATACCGAGAACGAACTTGACAGGATACTCATACAGATGGCCAAGGAAAATATTTCTCTTACCTTAAAGCAGAAAAACGGAAAGGATGCGCTGGGCAACGACAGCACGGTAAAAACCGCCACTTTGAGCAAAAGGCTGAATGAAATAAACACGGGGCTGGAAAACAAGGGCATTGATTTGGAGGAGCTGTTTAAATACAGAAAGACTAAAAAAAGCATACCTCTTTACTGGGTGAAATGCGGAGCGAAGGAAGAGTTTTTTGCGACGGACAGGGATTTGTCCGGTTTTATGGAGAAGCAGAACAAGGGCGGGCAGGTAGACCTTTTCTCCGGGGAAGACAAAAACTATAAACTGGTGGAGATTTACGAAGCAAGGGATATTGAAAAGATAATCAAGAGGCTTGAGGAAAACGGCATTGAGATAAAATCCCCTTCGGAGAAGATTTTTGTGATAGCGGACGGAGAGGAAAAGAAGGAAGAATGCAGTTTTCTGGAACTTTACGAGGAGCTTAAGAATAAAGGCAAAAAAGGGATTGACGTCGTGAGGTACAAAGGTTTAGGAGAAATGAACCCCCTGCAGTTGTGGGAAACCACCATGGACCCCAATGCGAGAAGAATGAAGATAGTTACTATTGAAGACGCCGCAAAGGCGGAGGATATTTTCACCGTTCTCATGGGGGATGCAGTGGAACCGAGAAGAGAGTTCATCGAAAGGTATGCGAAAGAAGTCAAAAATCTGGACATTTAACAAAGCGGATAGCGTACAGCTTATAGAAGAAACTTAAAAGCAAAGGCGGCGTATAGGGTATAGCGCAGAGCGTATAGAAAATACAATTAGAAGTATTTTGGTGAACACTAAACGCTCCATGCTGAACGCTAAATTCTAATATGGAGAAGGAAGAATGGGAGAAGAAGGAAAGATAATTCCGGTTGGCATTGAAGAGGAGATGAAGGGGTCTTACATAGATTATGCAATGAGCGTCATTGTCGGCAGGGCACTGCCCGACGTTAGGGATGGACTCAAGCCGGTGCACAGGAGGATACTTTTCGGCATGCTTGAGCTGGGCGTTGAAGCCGGAAGGCCTTTCAAGAAATCGGCCAGGATAGTCGGTGAAGTTATGGGCAAATACCATCCTCACGGGGATGCGGCGATATATGATTCAATAGCAAGGATGACTCAGGATTTTTCCCTCAGGTATCCGCTTGTCGAAGGGCAGGGTAATTTCGGTTCAATCGACGGCGACCCTCCCGCCGCAATGAGGTATACGGAAGCGAGGCTTACGCACCTTGCGATGGAGATGCTTGCGGATATAGAAAAAGACACCGTGGATTTTATGCCCAACTTTGACGGGTCCCTGAAGGAGCCGATAGTTCTGCCGAGCAAAATCCCCAACCTTCTGATAAACGGATCTTCCGGAATAGCCGTAGGCATGGCAACCAATATCCCTCCTCATAACCTTGGAGAGGTTGTAGATGCTTTAACTGCTTTGATTGATAATCCGGAGATAACGATAGAAGAAATCATGGAAATTTTGCCGGGTCCGGATTTCCCCACGGGAGCGGCAATATGCGGCAGGGAGGGAATCAGGAGCGCTTATACCACGGGTAAGGGGATAATCACTATAAGAGGCAAAATAGAGGTTGAGGAGCATAACAAGAAAGAAGCCATCATTATCAAAGAAATACCCTATGAAGTGAACAAAGCGCGCCTTGTCGAGACTATTGCCAACCTTATAGACCATGACAAGATAAACGGAATAAGCGAGATAAGGGATGAATCCGACAAAGACGGCATGCGGGTGGTGATGGAGGTTAAAAAAGGGGAGAACGTAGATATTATAATAAACCAGCTTTATAAATACACCCCGCTCCAGAGTTCCTTCGGCATAATAAACCTTGCCCTTTCAAACCAGCAGCCGAAGCTTTTGAACATAAAGCAGATGCTGGAACTGTTCTTTACGCACAGAAAGGAAATAGTGCTTAGAAGGACGGCGTACGAACTTCGCAGGGCGGAAGAAAGAGACCATATTGTCACGGGGTTTATCATAGCGCTTGACAACCTTGACAGGGTGATAAAGCTCATCAGGGAATCCAAGACCGTTGAGGATGCCCGCAACTCCCTTATGGCCAAGTTCAAGATGAGCGAGAAACAGGCGCAGGCTGTGCTGGCGATGCCTCTGTCCAGGCTGACCGGCATGGAGAGGGAAAAAATACTGAAAGAAAAGGAGGAGCTTAAGAAAAGAATAAAGGAGCTCAAAGACATCCTTGGCAATCCAGAAAAAGTCAAAGCGCTTATAAAAGAAGAACTCAAAGAGATTAAAAAGAAATTCGGAGACAAAAGAAGAACCGAGATAACCGGTTCGGTTGAGGATTTTGACGAGCTGGACCTTGTGCGCGAGGAAGACATAATGGTTATAGTGTCTTCCGAAGGTTATATAAAGAGGAGCTCTCTCGACCTTTACAGACGCCAGCGCAGGGGCGGAAAAGGACTGGTGGGGGTGAAAACCAAGGAAGAAGATTATGTAAAACACCTTTTTGTCTGTTCCACCACCGATACGATTCTTTTCTTTACGGAAAAGGGAACGGTCCACTGGCTGAGGGGGTATCTTATCCCGGAAGTGGGCAGGAATGCGAAAGGAAAGCCCATAGTGAATCTTTTGAGAATAGATGCGGGCGAGAAGATATCCGCCGTTATACCGGTAAGGGAGTTTTCGGAGGATAAATTCCTGCTGATGCTTACGAAAAACGGGATAGTCAAAAAAACCCGGTTGAGCGCTTACGGCAGGCCCCGGAAGGGCGGCATTATAGGCATAGGGCTTCGGGAGAAAGATAAGCTCATCGAGGTAAGGATGACCGACGGCAGCCAGGATATAGTTTTAAGCACAAAATATGGATTGAGCATAAGGTTTGCGGAAAAAGAGGTTACTTCTGTCGGCAGAGGCGCTATAGGCGTGATAGGGATAAGGTTTAAGAAAAAGGACGACGAGGTTGTAGGCGGAGAGATATTCCAGCCGGAGGAAAAGGAGAAATCTCTTTTCACGTCGACTTCAAGCGGTTTCGGAAAAAGGACGATGATTTACCGATACAGAAGACAGCACAGAGGCGGAAAAGGGATAATAGATATACAGACAGGCGGACGTAACGGGCATGTTGTCGGCATTAAGTCCGTCAAACCCGGGGATGAAATAATTCTGATTACTAAAGCAGGAGTGGTTATAAGGATGAATGCGGATGACGCCAGGGCCGTCGGCAGGAATACCGCAGGCGTTAAACTGATAAATCTTTCAGCAGGGGACACCATAATGGATATGGCCCTTGTGCCGAAGGAAGATGAAGAAGTTTGAAATACTGGACCATACGGCGGATATCGCGGGCAGGGTGTACGGAAGGGATTTAAGAGAGTTGTTTGTAAATGCTTCAACCCTGCTTTATTCGCTGATGTCTCCGGAATTCCGCGGCGGGGCGGCCGCAGATGCGGATATGGAATTATCGGGGGACACCGCCGAGGACCTCCTTGTAAAATTTTTAAATGAGCTGATATACCGCGCCGAGGTGAAAAAAACCGCCGGAAGCGTCTTTGACATGAATATTGAAAAAAAAGGCGCGAAATTTCACCTGAGCTGCAGGATTAAAAGCAGGGAGATAAGAGTGCCGGGCAGGGAGATAAAAGCGGCAACTTATCACGGCCTCATTTTGGAAGAACAAAATGGCGTATTTACGGCAGACGTTATTTTTGACATCTGATGCGGAGACGTTTTCGGATAGGCTAATGCATAGGGGGTATAGTAGATGAATAAAAAGGAAAAGGCATATTACATGGATTTGCTTAACAGGGAAAAAGAGAGAATATTTAAAAACCTGGGATATCTCAGGGAAGGTATAGGTTCGGGAGAAAAAGGCATCCCGACCCACATAGCCGACCATGGTACGGACGAATTTGAGAAGGGGCTGGATATAGACGTCTCCGATGCCGAAGGGAAAATTCTCAATAAGATAAACGCGGCGATAGAGAAGATATCCGGAAATAAATACGGGGTTTGCGACGAATGCGGCAAGGACATACCCAAGTCCAGGCTGAAAGCACTCCCTTATGCGAAATACTGTATAAGATGTCAGAGAGAGAAAGAAAAAAGTGGCGTGTAGAAATCTGAGCCTGTTTTACTGGGTGGCGCTCTGGGCGATAGCGCTGGACCGGTTGTCAAAATACCTTATGCTGCGCCTTCTGTCCGGGGAATTTTCCTCCTTGAGGGTATTCAGGTATTTTTCACTGACTCTTGTGAAAAACACGGGTATCTGCTTCGGGATGTTGAGCGGTTTCAATGTAAGAATTATTGTCATCATCGCTTCTTTTATTATCGGGCTGATGATTGTGCTTTATCTTTACAGATGTCCTGAAAAGAGTATGAATACCAAAATTGCCCTCGGCCTGATAGAAGGAGGGATAGCCGGCAATCTTATAGACAGGATAGCGACCGGCGCCGTCATAGACTTCATTAATTTCCATTTCTGGCCGGTATTTAATCTCGCCGACGTTTTTATCGTATCCGGCATAGCCCTTGTCTTCCTTCAACATATGAGGAGGAAAAATGTATCCGGAGTTTCTTAGGATAGGCACTTTTGTCATATACTGGTACGGCGTTATGATTGCGGCGGGGGTTTTTTTGAGCAGCTGGATATTTCAAAAAAACGCTTACAGGAGCGGTTATTCGCCGGAACTGGTCTCAAAGCTTGTTTTCTGGATTATCGTTTGGGGAATTGCCGGAGGCAGGTTTTTACACGTACTGGTCCAGATGCCTTATTATTACCGCCATCCCGTTCACATCCTGAGCATAAGAAACGGAGGCCTTGCTGTTGAAGGCGCTGTAATTGCCGCGCTTCTGTTTATAGCAGTTTATTCTAAGATAAGGAGATTTAACCTTAACGAAATACTCGATATTCTTGCTTTATCAGTCCCGCTTGGGCAGGCGCTCGGCAGGGTCGGGTGTTTTTTAAACGGCTGCTGTTACGGCAGGCCCACCGGAATGTTTACAGGCGTAAGTTTCCCGCCGTTTTATTCTGAGAAGGTGCATCCCACCCAGTT
Source organism: Candidatus Omnitrophota bacterium (assembly GCA_016928555.1). Classification (GTDB taxonomy): domain Bacteria; phylum Ratteibacteria; class UBA8468; order B48-G9; family JAFGKM01; genus JAFGKM01. The sequence goes on from JAFGKM010000018.1 coordinate 49,936, forward strand.
GTATTATTCAATATCATATATTCTTTTATTCTTTTTTCTTAACGCCGTGAGAAAGAGAAAGATGAAACCGGGTTTTGTCTTCTGTGTATATCTAATGGGATTTGCTCTCATAAGGTACATTGTAGATATGCTGCGGGGAGATTTGCACTATACCTTTCTGGGACTCTACCTGACGCAGGTTATAGCAATATTCATTTTTATAACGGGAACGCTGTGGATTTTCAAGCTTTTAAAAAAAGGATAAAGCGCAATAATATTTGACAGGAGAACGGAATAATGGCAAAACTGGTATTCAATTATATTTTTATGGAGAAGGAATATAATCTGGAAGGGAAGGAAAAAGCGACCGTGGGGAGAATCAATACAAACGACCTTGTAATACCCAATTATGCGCTTTTCAAAAAACTCGCTCCGGATTCACAGAAAACCCTGATTAACGACCTTACCAAGGTTTCCCGCTTTCATGCAACACTGACCATGCACGAGGATAACAAGTGGTATGTGGAAGATACCGGCAGCAAGGGGCTCGGCAGCAACTACGGGACTTTCGTAAACGACCTGCGGCTTGAGGTTAAAAAACCCTACGTATTGCATAATAATGACAGGGTTAAGTTCGGGCCGATTGAGGGCATCTTCATAGAAGAAAAGTAACAACCTGCCTATATATTGTAAATTAGTGCGATGAATCGCACCGCTACACATGAATTGAAACCGGACAGAACGGTTTGACTTCTTGAGAAAATCCGGTAGTCGCAGGCCTTTAGCCTGCGTAATCATGTAACTTTTTTGCAGATAGCCCATCTAAACAGTCATGGAAAACATAAACGAAAAACTTACGGTTAAGGCACAGGAAACTTTGATGGGGGCGCAGTCCGCGGCGCAGGAAAGAAGCCACCAGGCAGTGGATTCCGTTCACCTGCTTTTTTCTCTTGTCGGGGGCGATGAAACAACGGCCGACATTCTGGGGCAGATGAACGTAAAAACCGAGAGTCTAAAAAAAGATATAACTGCCGCGCTTGATAAAATTCCGCAGGTGACCGGACCCGGCTCAGGAAATCTGTATATCACCCCTGCCTTAAACAATTTATTAACCTTAGCTCTCAAAGAATCAAAATCCCTGGGAGACGAGTATGTCAGCGTTGAACACCTTTTGCTCGGTTTGGCCGCGGCGGAGTCGGGCGTTCAGGAACTTCTGAAAAAGCACGATATCTTCAGGGAGCGCGTCCTTAAAATAATACAGCAGATGAGAAACGGGGAGAAGGTGACGGATAAAAATGCCGAAACAAAATATAAAGCGCTTGAAAAATATACGAGGGATTTCACAGACCTTGCCCGCAAGGGGAAGCTTGATCCTGTAATTGGAAGGGACGAAGAAATCAGAAGGGTTATCCAGGTGCTGTCAAGGAGGACAAAGAACAACCCTGTGCTCATAGGAGAGGCGGGCGTGGGCAAGACCGCCATAGTTGAAGGCCTTGCAAGAAGGATTGTCTCAGGAGATGTCCCCGAAGGGCTGAAAAACAAGAGCGTTCTCGTTCTTGACCTCGGTGCGCTTGTTGCCGGCACGAAGTACAGGGGTGAGTTTGAAGACCGTCTGAAAGCCTTGCTGAAAGAACTTGAGAAAAAGGAAGGCGAGGTTGTTCTTTTCATAGACGAACTGCATACCCTTGTGGGGGCGGGCGCGGCCGAAGGCGCTATAGACGCTTCAAATATGCTGAAGCCTGCTCTTGCGCGGGGCTCGTTGAAGTGCATCGGAGCGACCACTCTTGACGAATACAGGAAGCACATAGAGAAGGACAGGGCTTTGGAAAGAAGGTTCCAGGTCGTATATGTAAAAGAGCCTTCCGTAGAAGAGACCGTATCAATTTTGAGGGGGCTTAAGGAAAGGTATGAGGTTCATCACGGAGTCAAAATAACCGACAGCGCTCTTGTTGCCGCATCCATGCTCTCCCACAGGTATATAACCGGCAGGTTCCTTCCGGATAAGGCGATAGACCTTATTGACGAAGCGGCGAGCCGCCTGAGGATAGAGACAGACAGCATGCCTGCCGAGCTTGATGAGACCGAAAGGAAGATAAGGCAGCTGGAGATAGAAAAACAGGCGCTTAAAAGGGAATCGAGGCCTGAGATAAAAGAACGCCTTTCCCGCATTGAAAAGGACATGGAAAGTCTTAAGAAAGACAGAGAGAAAATGCACTCAAAATGGCTTGCGGAGAAAAAAATTGTTGAACGAATGAGGAAGATAAAGGGCGACATAGAATCCGCTAAAACCATCATAGAGAAGGCGGAGCGTGAGGGTGACCTCGGGAAGGCGGCCGAATACAAATACGGGAAACTTGTAGAACTGCAGAAAGACATGGAGGAGGAGACTTCTAAGCTTAAAAAGACGCAGGCAAAAGACGGCGGACTGCTTAAAGACGAGGTGACAGAAGAGGATATCGCTGAGATAATCTCCAAGTGGACAGGCATTCCTGTTTCAAGAATGCTTGAAGGCGAGGTTGAAAAACTCATAAAGATGGAAGAGCGGCTTACGGCAAGGGTTGTCGGACAGAACGAGGCGATAACAGCGGTTTCCAATGCAATAAGAAGAAACAGGGCGGGTCTTTCCGACCCGAACAGGCCCATAGGCTCTTTTATCTTTCTGGGCCCTACCGGAGTGGGCAAGACGGAACTGGCAAAGGCGCTGGCGGGGATATTGTTCAACGATGAAAACGCCCTGTTGAGGATTGACATGAGCGAGTATATGGAAAAGTTTTCGGTCTCGCGGCTCATAGGGGCGCCTCCGGGATACGTAGGCTATGAAGAGGGCGGCCAGTTAACCGAAAAAGTGAGAAGAAGACCGTACAGTGTTATCCTTCTGGACGAGATAGAAAAGGCGCACGCGGAGGTTTTTAACGTTCTCCTGCAACTGATGGACGAAGGCAGGATGACCGACGGGCAGGGAAGAACCGTTGATTTCAGAAACACTGTTATAACAATGACTTCCAATATAGGAAGCCAGTATATCACCATGTTCAAGGACGAAGGCACAATGAAGGAGAAGATAGCTGATATCCTGAAAAGTACATTCAGACCCGAATTTCTAAACAGGGTGGACGAAATTATTACCTTCAATAAACTTAAAAAAGACGACCTGATGAAAATAGTGGATATTCAGACGGCATACTTGCAGAAGCGCCTTGATGTGAAGAAGATAAACATCAGCTTCTCTGATGCCGCAAGGGCGTATCTTGCGGAAAAGGGATACGACGAGGTTTACGGAGCAAGGCCTCTTAAGAGGCTGATACAAAAAGAGATAGAAAACCCGCTTGCTTTAAAGGTCCTTGCCGGCGAGGTAAAAGAGGGCGGCAGTGTTCTTGTAGACCTGAAAGACGGCTCCCCTGTTTTTGGGGTCAACTCTTGACACTTGACAAAACTTCTTTTTCTATCTTAGATAGGCGTTCTCCAAGAACAGTATCTTGCGTTGCTTTTTCTTCAAGGCGTTTTACTGTTTGCAGTATGCCGGAACCATCCCTATAGCCAAAATGTTTTCCCACATCCACAAGCCTTTCTCCTCCAAGCCGCACCCGTGCCCAAATCTGTATTTTCTTATCCTGTTCTTTTTCTAAGGCTTTTGCTATTTTGAATGTGATGTCTCCGTGTTCCTTCTTGGCCATCCACCGCTCTTCTTCATTGCCTTTTTTATCTTTTATAATCTCTTGAACTCTCTTTAATAGAGTGTCTCCTCCCAATACTATATTATTCTTAATATTATCCCAGATTTTTTCAGCTGGCTTGTTGAATCTTCTTCGAATAGAATCCATGTATGCTTTCCTGGCAGATTCTTTATCTTTTCCCCAATATTGCAACCATGACATATCGAGCCACGCTGGTCCTTTCACTGTTTCTGCATATGCTTGGTGGCTGCTCCATGGATACGCATTCAGCGTTTTCATTCTATCCGCGGGAATTGCAATATTTTTATCTTCCGGCCTCACAGGATTAAGATGTAAGTACAACGTAAGAGTTTGGGCATAAGCATCTGCATCCACCAAAATTGCTTTGAATCTTCCCTGGAAAAGGTGGCCGTATCTATTGTGCCGCCGGTTAAATCGGATTGTATACGTTACTTGAAGCCACCCTATAGATTGTGATAAATTACCTCTTGGAGTAGCTACAACAAGATGGTAGTGATTCGGCATCAAGCAATACACATGTATTTTTACTCCGAATTGCTTTGCCATTTCACTCAGTAGCGTTAAGAATATTTTATGATCCGTATTATCCCTGAATATTACCTGCCCTTCATTTCCTCTTGCAGTTATATGATAAACAGCTCCCGGGAATTCAACACGTATCTGTCTGGCCATCTTTGGATAATACTATTGTGCGGTTTTTTTGTCAAGTGTCAAGAGTTGACCCCAAGGTTAGAGGAAGCGGGAGAGGACCTGCAGGTTTCTTTCGGTGGCGCCGGTGTTTTCAAGGAGGACGCGGTATCCGTTTTCGCCCATCTGCCGGCATATTTCGGGATTTTCCAGCAGGCGCACCGCTTCCCTGTACAGGCGGTCGTAGCTTTCCACTTCTATGCCGCCCCCGCCCTTTTTTATCTTTTCCCATTCATCTTTGAAATGCCAGTTGTGTATCCCGAAAAGGACTGGTTTCTTAAAGGCAATGGGCTCTATGGGGTTTTGCCCGCCCCATCTGTAGAGGCTTGCGCCGACGAAGGCAAATTCGCAGATGCTGTAAAAATTGTTAAGCTCCCCGTATGTATCAACGACTATTACCGAAAAATCTTTTTCTCCGGGCATGGAACTGCGTTTTACATAATCCATCTTTCTGTTCTGAAGTATTCTGCATATGCTCGTTTTATCAAGGTATCTCGGTACGATGACAGCCGTTATGTCTGCAAACTTAAGAAGTAGTTTTCCCGCAATATCCGCAATCATCTCCTCCTCTTCCGGATGCAGGGAGCCGAAGACGATGATGCGCCTATTTTCCTCTATTCCCAGAGCTTTGCGCACTTCCCTAGGGTTGACAGTTTTGCTCATTTCAAATGCGAGGTCAAACTTCATACTGCCCACTATATTCAGTTTCTTTTCTTCCGCTCCGAGGTATATGAGTTTTTCCGCCTCTTCTTTTGTCCTCATTGTTACGGCTGAAAAAAGAGGCAGAAGGTTTTTTGCGAAAAACCGGATTCTTTTGTATTTGGGGAAAGAGAACGGGGAGATGCGTCCGTTTAACAAAATAACCGGAATATTGCTGTCGTATGCGATTTTCAAAAGGCTCGGCCAGAGCTCGGTTTCAATAATCACTATGAGTTTCGGGTTGAGTTTTTTAATTGCCCGCTTCATGACTGGATAGAAATCAACAGGAAAAAAGAGATGCTGTACTCCCGGAAGTTTTTTCTCCGCAACGCGCCTTCCCGTCTTTGTGGCAAGCGTCACAAGGATGTTTTCATTCTTTTCCTTCTCCAACCGTTCCATAAGGGGAGTGACGGAAAGAAACTCGCCTATGGATACCGTGTGCATCCATATATTTTTTCGCTCCCGCAGTTTTTTGCAGGTTTTTTTGTCGTAAACGGCAATCCGCTCTTTCCAGTCTCCGGGAAAATTTCTTTCCGGCCTGACCTTCCGCCATATGAACGGAAGAGACACGATGCAGGATAAGACCAGCAGGATGTTGTAAACGGCCAAGTATATGTAAATCATGCCCTATATTAAAAACCGCACGGCTTCAAAAGTCAAGAATAAAAAAAGATTGACAAAAAGATTATAAAGAGTATAATGTATATATGGAAGAGAAGAAATTCCTGCTTGCAACGCAGTATTACAGGGCTCCCACGCCGCTTCCGGAAGAATGGGAAGAGGACCTTGTCAACATCAAGAGACTCGGGTTTGAGGCTGTCCAGCTGAGAATTCAGTGGAGATGGAACGAGAGAAAAGAAGGGGTATACAACTTTGACGATATTGACAGGCTTTTTGACCTTGCGGAGAAAACCAACCTTGAAGTAATCATAAAATTCATGCTTGAGACCGCCCCGGAATATATATACCGGAAATATTCAGGATACAGGATTTCACCTTCAGGAGAAAAAATACACCCTACCGCAAACGGCGCTTATTATGTCGGCGGCTGGCTGCCCTGTTTTGACAATCCGGAAGTAAGGGAAAAAGGCGGGATGTTTATAAAGGAGACAGTAAAGAGATACAGGGAGCGGAAAAGCCTGATTCTCTACAACGCATGGAACGAGCCGCGAAGCAGGCCCGGGACCGAATGCGCCTG
>JAFGKM010000019.1 GCA_016928555.1 Candidatus Omnitrophota bacterium
GACCGTGCGCGGGAAGCGTTATGCGAGGTTCTTCCCGTCGGAGCTCTGACCGTGAACAGAGAGGGAAAAGAGCTTCCTTCTTACGGAGAGATGGCCGAAGAAGGAGCCGTAGCTTTTTCCGATGACGGCGACTGCGTAATGAACAGCCTTGTAATGAGAAGGGCTCTTGAATATTCAAAGCTTTATAAGAAACCCGTGATATCTCATTCCGACGATGCTTTTCTTTCCAAAAACGGAGTTATGAACGAGGGGGAGCTTTCAACAAAAATGGGGTTGGGCGGGATTCCGCGGCAGGGAGAGGCCATCATGGTGAGCAGGGACGTTGCTCTGGCGCAGCTTACCGGAGGGTTTCTTCATCTTGCCCACCTTTCCGCCGCCGAGTCGGTGGAAATTGTCCGCAGGGCAAAAAAAGATAATAAGAAGATTACCTGCGAGGTTACGGTCCACCATCTGTTTTTAACGGAAGACGCCGTTGCCGGATATAATGCCGATGCGAAGGTTATGCCTCCCCTGCGCACCAAAGCCGATATCAAGGCGTTGATTGCAGGGCTGAAAGACGGTACGATTGACTGCATTGTTACCGATCACGCTCCTCACAGCGCCGAAGAAAAAGAGTCCGGGTTTGAAAACGCTCCTTTCGGAATGATAGGATTTGAAACAGCCCTGCCCCTGGCGATGGAACTGAAGAAACAGGGATTTACTGCGGCGCAGATTATCTCCAAATTTACCGCAGGGCCGGCTGGCGTCCTGCGCATAGACAGGGGGAGGTTCAAAGAGGGCGGTCGTGCGGATATAGTTATTTTTGACCCTGAAGCAGAGTGGGTGTACAGGAAGGAAGAGATAAAGTCAAAGAGCAAAAACTCCCCTTTTATAGGACGGAAGATGAAAGGAAGGGTTGCTGCAACCATATTTAAAGGAAGGGAAGTTTTTCCCGTATAGCAAATGGTGATAGATAAGGTCAAAGAAATAAAAAAAGCCGAAGAACAGGCAGAAGCCTTAATTAAAAAAGCCGAGGAAGAAACCGTTGCCATCTCATCCTCTCTCGGTCCAATGGTGAAAGAATTCAGAGAAAAGAAAGAGAAAACCCTGAAGGAGCAGGAGGAAGATTACCGGAAGAGAAGAGATTCGGAAACAGAAGAAAAAACAAATGCGCTCAAAAGCGATTTTGACGAAAAAAAAGACTGTCTGAAGAAAGAATCCGCAGTGAAAATTTCCGCGGCATCCGAGTCCCTGTGGGAAGAGATAAAACAAAGCCTGTTTACGCCGCGATAATCCTGTTCCTGCCGCCTTCCTTTGCTTTATATAAGGCAAAATCCGCTTTCTTTACAACTTCTTCGGAAGACTGTGCGTCCTGCGGGTAGGCCGCCACCCCGAAACTGCATGTCAAATCTCCGTTAGGCTGGCTTTCTTCGTTGGGGAATTTAAAGTCTCTTATTCTTCTCCGTATAGTCTCGCAAATCTTGACTGCGTTTTCTTTGGAAGTGTCAGGGAAAACAATTATTATTTCTTCGCCGCCGTATCTGGCGACAATATCCGAACCCTTTACGCTCCTTATGATTATCCCTGATATTTTCTTAAGGACAGCGTCTCCAGCAGGATGCCCGTTAATGTCGTTGTAATGCTTGAAATAATCTATGTCAGCCATGCATACGGAAAACGTTGTTTTTTTGCCGGCGGATTCCGCAAGCGTTTTTTCCAGCACCTCCTCAAAATGCCGCCTGTTGTAGAGATGGGTAAGGGCGTCGGTTATGGATAGTAATTTTGTTTTTTCGAAGAGTTCGGTGTTTTCAACAAGCAGTGAAGTCGGCGCTGAAACCATGCGCAGCAAATCCAGGTCTCTGATGGTGAACGACCGGTTATCAAAAGAAAAAACGCCTATTATCCCCGTAATTTTTCTCTTGTGGTGGAAAGTGGATATGATAAAGGAGGTTATTCCCTGGCTGGCAAGCCCGGCATATTGCGGAAAAGACTTCGTATTGTTGATAAGCAGAGGCCGCGGTTTCAGGGCGGTGCTGGTAAGCAGTGAGTCCGGAAGGTCCAGCGGACGGCCTATCACGGATTTCTTAAAATTTTCACCCATGAGCTGGAGCGCAACCGTTTCCTGCCGAAAGATTTTTTTCAGAGAATCCGCAATTTTTTCAAGCACGTCCTCAATGGATATCTCTTCTCCGAAGGTTTCGATAATGTCGCTCAGGGTTTTTAACAGGAGAGATTCCAGCTGAAGGTCCGAAAGAGCAAGCTGCATCTTTTCTTTTTCTCTTCTCGCCGCATGCATATGGTTGAAAACTGCGAAAGAATAGATGGTTTCCATAATAATCACAACTGCGACGATAACGGTGAGGGAGACGAAATAGAATACGGAAGAGAATACCCTGTTAATGGAAAAAAAGATATTGAGGGCAAAGATATAAAGGATTATTGCCAAAAAAATCAAACTCCGCAGAGTTTTCATTACATCAATCTTATCCTTTTACTTTATTTACCAGGTCTGCAAAACTTTCCGGGTGATGGAATGCAATGTCGGCAAGGGTTTTTCTGTCCAGTTCTATTCGGGCCTTTTTAAGCCCGCAGATAAAACTGCTGTAAGAAATGCCGTTGCTTTTGCACCCGGCTGCGATTCTTATAATCCAGAGGCTCCTGAATACGCGTTTTTTGTTTCTCCTGTCCCTGTAGGCGTATGTCAACCCCTTTTCCGAGAACTCTTTTGCTCTCCGGTACAGCTTGGACCGTCCCTGCCGGTATCCCTTTGCTCTGGCAAGTACCTTTTTCCTCCTGCTTCTTGAAGCGGGTGAATTTTTCGTTTTTGGCATTGTGTTATCCCCTGATTATTTATAAGGCAGCAGCTTTTTTATCCTTTTGCTGTCCCCTTTATTCTTTAAAACGGCGGCTGTTTTTATCCTTCTTTTTCTCTTGGCGTTTTTCTTGGACAGCAGATGGCCGCCTCCTGCTCCATAATGCATCACCTTGCCGGTCCCAGTGATTTTAAACCTTTTCGCCACTGCTTTTTTAGTTTTTAACTTAGGCATTTTGTGTTCCTTGTTATACAGGGATAAATATTACGCTTAACCGCGGGCCCTCCATTTTTGGCGGCCGTTCAATCTTTCCCGCCGAAGCGAGTTCTCTGGTCAGTTTTTCCAGGAACTGATAGCCCCGCTCCTTGTGCAGGATTTCCCGCCCCTTGTAAAAAATGGTTACTTTTACCCTGTGACCTTCTTTCAAAAAGTTTTCAACATGCTGTTTTTTAAATTTATAGTCATGCTCGCTTGTTTCGGGAGTGAAGCGTATCTCTTTCGTCTGGAAAGCCTTCTGCTTCTTTTTTATCTCTTTTTCTTTCTTTTTCTGCTCGTAAAGGAATCTCTTCAGGTCCATAATGCGGCATACGGGAGGAGATGCGTTGGGCACTATTTCAACCAGGTCAAGGTCTTTTTCCCTGGCTTTCTGCATTGCATCTTTCTTGTCCACAATGCCGAACTGTTCGCCTTCGCTGCCGATAAGGCGGACCTGCGGAGCCCTTATCTGAAAGTTGAATCTGAACCTGCTTCTGTTGTCGCGGTAACTGCCTCGTTGATAAATAGCGATATCTGCGCTCCTTTACCCGCTGTAATTAGCGTATAGCGTGAAGCGTTTAGCGTACAGTTAAATACTTTCAGTTTTATAGTTTTTTCTATACGCTATCCGCTATACCCTAAACGCTTTTGAATAGAGGGGGTAGTATTGTGTATTATATTATAAAACTTTATGGCTGTCCACTTTCTTCCCTGAGCATCTTTATAAGTTTCTCCGCGGAGAAAGTTCCGACCATCCCAGTTTTATGCTTTCTCAGCGAGAGCGTTCCGCCCGCCTCTTCTTTGTCCCCGAGAATAAGCATGTAGGGAACTTTTTCTTCTTCGGCATCGCGTATTTTTCTGTTTATCTTTTCATTCCTTCGGTCAACCTGCACCCTGAAATGAGGTTCAATGTCCTTGGCCGTTTTTTCCGCATACGGCATATGGCGGTCGCTTATAGGCAGTATCCTTAGCTGTTCGGGCGCCAGCCAGAAAGGAAAACTGCCTTTGTAGTGTTCTATAAGTATGCCCAGAAATCTCTCAATGGAGCCGAAGATGGCCCTGTGTATCAGGATGGGGGTTTTAAAATCCCCTTCGTTTCCCGTGTATTTGACGTCAAATCTTTCCGGGATGTTGAAATCAACCTGGATTGTTGAACACTGCCATTCCCTGTTGAGGCAGTCTTTTACCTTTATGTCTATCTTAGGTCCGTAGAAAACGCCTTCCCCCGGGTCTATTTCATAGTTCATGTTCCTGCCCTTAAGGGCATTTTCAAGAGCGGTTGTCGCTTTTTGCCAGTTTTCGGGCGTCCCGACAAATTTCTCGGGCCTTGTTGAAAGGCAGATGCGGTAGTCTGCAAATCCGAACTTTTTAAGGAAAAAACATACCAGGTCCAGTACTTTTATGACCTCTTCCTCGGCCTGCTCTTCCGTGCAAAAAATATGCGCGTCGTCCTGAGTAAAGCCCCTTACTCTTAAAAGTCCGTGCAAAACGCCCTGTTTTTCGTACCTGTATACCGTTCCAAGCTCAGCCCATCTTATAGGCAGTTCCCTGTAGCTTCTCAGCCTATTGTTATATATGAGTATATGAAAAGGGCAGTTCATCGGCTTTAACTGGAAGGTCTTGGCTTCCGTCACCATCGGAGCAAACATATTTTCTTTATAAAAGCCGGTATGCCCCGATTTGTCCCATAAGGCGATATCCGCAATATGTGGAGTGTATACAAGCTCGTAACCGTTTTTCAGATGAATCTCTTTCCAGAAATCCTCAACGAGTTTTCTTATTATGCTTCCCTTCGGGTGCCAGTATATGAGCCCTGAGCCGAATTCGGGATGCATGCTGAATAAATCCAGTTTTGTACCGAGCGTCCGGTGGTCCCTTTCCTTCGCCTCTTCTATAAACTTAAGATATTCTTCGAGCTCCTGTTTTTCAGGGAAAGATATGCCGTAAATTCTCTGCATGCTTTCCCTTTTTTCATCGCCGCGCCAGTACGAAGCGGCAACGCTGAGAAGCTTAAAGTGTTTCACCTGCCCCGTTGACGAAAGATGGGGGCCCTGGCACAGGTCTATGAAATTCCCCTGTTTGTAAAAGATTGCCTGTTCCCCTTCAAGGGCTTCAAGGATTTCCAGCTTGAAAGGCTCGTCTTTCAATATTGCCCGGGCTTCTTCCTTGTTTTTTTTCACCGGTTCAACGGACAGGTTTTCCTTGATAATAGAAGACATCGCTTTCTCTATCAGTTTAAGGTCTTCGGGAGTAAAAGGGTTTTTCCTGTAAAAATCGTAGTAGAAACCCTTTTCAATGGCAGGCCCTGTTCCTAACTTGATATCGGGGAATAACCTTTGTACTGCATGAGCCAGTATGTGCGATGACGTATGCCAGTACTTTTCCTGTTCGTTCTTGTCCATTCTTCAGCCGTTGTTTCCTTCTCTTTCCTTCTTGCAGGTTTCACTAATCACTTTCCACTATCCACTGTTTTTCTTGGCGGGGCCGACGGGATTCGAACCCGCGACTTCCAGATCGACAGTCTGGCATTCTAGACCGCTGAACTACGGC
>JAFGKM010000020.1 GCA_016928555.1 Candidatus Omnitrophota bacterium
ACTGCTGGTGGTCATAGCCATCATCGCGATTCTGGCGGCTATGTTACTGCCTGCACTGGCAAGGGCGAGGGAACAGGCGAGAAGGGCTGTCTGTATCTCCAACCTGAAGCAGATAGGCCTTGCGATGAAGATGTACAGCCAGGACTACAGGGAGTTCTTCCCCCAGACGTCCGCTGTAATTATAAACTGTTCCACATTTGCAAACGCAGGCAATGCAATGACGGCTGCGGGTACCCTGAACCTGCTGTATCCCAAGTACATCTCCGCGGAGAAGACGTTCATCTGCCCGTCAGACCTGGAACCTGATACGGTTGATATGGCGGATCATGAAATATCACAGTTAGGCGGCGACGAGATTCTTGAAGATGCATGTTCTTACGCTGTCGCGCTGAGGCTGAACGAGCAGACAAGTGTCGACACAGTCTTGACTGTTGACAAGTCAGGTCATCCAAATTGGCCAGGAGAGAGGTGGGACAGGCTTCTTCAGGGTCCTGATGGATGGAAGAACCACAAGAAGGACGGCGTGAATGCGCTGTATGTCGGCGGTCACGTAAAATGGATACCATTGACCAGGCACAGCTCCATAGCCGCACCTGATTTTCCGAATAACAACAATGGATACGTTCATGCTGGTTATGTGGTTTCTCCCAAGTAATACATCAAAGAAAAGCATATAAAAAGAAAAGCCCCGTGTAAAAGCGGGGCTTTCTCTTTTGATATTAGGGGAAACACATGAGAAAAACATGGTTTTTGTTAAAAGATGCAATTTTATTACTGCCGGTTATTCTTATAGCGAGCACATGCAGTTTTCTGCCTGTGACAAGCAGCCACGGCCAGCCCGATGAAGAAGGAATGGCGGGATTCTGGCATTTTGAAGAGGGGCAGGGAGAGATTGCCGGCGATTCTTCCGTTAACTGCAACAAAGGAACAATCCGCGGAGCGGAATGGGTTGAGGGCATTTCCGGCAAGGGACTGAATTTTGACGGGAAGACGGGTTATGTGGACTGCGGCAATCCGGAAAGCATGAAGATGGGAACGGGAGATTTTACCCTTGAGGCATGGATCAAGACTGATTCAGCAAGAACAAACGATACTGTAATACAGAAGGTACAGGATACCTACATCCCTTATTTCAGCTTTTTTATTGAAGGGAACAAAATAAGGGTGCTTATCAGCAAGGGCGGTCCTTCCGCTACAGGGGCTGACTGGGCTATCAGCGATACATCCGTGACAGATGGAAAATGGCACCATGTCGCAGGCGTTTTTGACAGGATAAACGGTAAAATTCTTATCTATGTTGACGGAAAAGAAGATGCTTCGGCAGATATAAAAAACGTTGCAAAGGATATCAGCATGAATAACAGCGGAAACCTGATTATCGGTGCTGGGCCGTCAGGCACTGACCGTTTTTTCCCCGGATTGATTGATGAGGTTCGGATTTACAAGAAAGCCGTAAGCGAAGAAGATATTAAGGAGCGTTATAATAAAAATGCCTCTGCGGCAAAGCCCGCTGAAGATAAAACCAAATTGGCGGAAAGGGATGAAAAAGCAGTCAGGTTCGGGATAAGCGCGGATTTTCACAGCAGGAAGATTGACGGCAACATACGGGTTTTTATTGATGCGATGCTTGAATGGAAGCCGGATTTTGTCATTGATATGGGTGATTTTGCCATACAGACAAAATCGGGAGAGACAACTCCCGAATTGCAGAATGCACAGTTAAAGAACCTTGCAGATTTCGTTGCTTACTTCTCAAGATTGGCTTGTCCTGCCTACTACGTTGTCGGCAATCACGATGTCGGCTGGCTGAAAGGCGGAGACGAAACACTCAAGCCGGAGAACCTTTATACATCTTCGCGCGGAGGAGAGCATATCACAAAAGAGCAGTGGATTGAAAAGACAAAGATGCCGGGAAGATACTATTCGTTTGACATAAAAGGATATCATTTCATTGTGCTTGACGGAAATAACTGGTGGTCCGGTTCTGAAGATGTCCCCCGGGGCCGCGATGGCGTGAGAGGCGCCTATTGGATTGACGAGGCACAAATAGAGTGGCTTGAAAAGGACCTGGCTGCAAACCGTGAGAAACCGAAGATTATATTCTGCCATGAGGAGACACATCATACGCCGCCCGAAGGCTCGGGACAGGGCGGGGAAGTGCCGTTTCATCCGGTAGGCAAAGAGACCAGCTACGTGGACAACGGGTGGCAGATAAGGGAATTGCTGGCAAAAGACGGAAAGGTAATTGCATGTTTCGCCGGACACAAGCACGACAATCGCTGGACAGTTTATGATAAAATTAACTATATAACACTTAATGCAGGCTTTAATGAAGGAAGTTATTCCAAAGTGATAATCTCTGATAAAACTATGGAAATTGAAGGTGCCGGAGCGCAAAAAAGTTACAAAATACTGTTAAAATTAAAGGAATAGCGTTAAAATGAAAAGGTTCGGTGACGGAAGGGACTGGTTTTTTGAGAAACGTTTCGGGCTGTTTGTCCACTGGGGCCTTTATTCCATAAACGAATGGCATGAACAGGAGATGTACAGACTAGGGCTGTCAAGGAAAGAATATACGCCGCTGATGAAGAAATTCAATCCTGTCAAGTTTAATCCCGATAAATGGCTTGATGCCGCGGAAAAGGCAGGCATGGAGTATATCTGTTTCACTTCAAAACACATAGACGGTTTCTGTATGTTTGATACCAAATATACGGATTACAAGGTTACAAACACTCCTTACGGAAAGGACGTGCTTGCGATGCTGGCGAATGCCTGCGCAAAGAGGAATTTCCCGCTGTGCATCTATTATTCCGTGCCGGATATGAATTATAAACATTACCCCAACAGCGGAAGGGGTTATGAACTTCCCGCTCCGGAGCCGGGAGATGAGCCGGATATCAAGAAATATATGCAGTATGTTAAAGACCAGGTTACGGAACTCTGCACGAATTACGGGAAAATCTGCGGCTGGTGGTGGGACGGCAACGCTTTCTGGGGACAGACCTTTAATTCTGACAGATTGATGAACATTCAGGACGAGTCTGTCAATGAACTTTTGCGTTCCCTCCAGCCGGGGATTATCATCAGCAACAGGGGCTTTGACAGGGGCGATTATCTGATTGCCGAGAGGGAGCACGGGGAAGAGATAAGCAGGGATGAAAGATTGTTTAAGTATCCCACGGAGGCATGCCAGGCAATAGGACGTGAGAGCTGGGGATACAGGAGAAATGAAGACTATTATTCCGCGGCGCATATAAAAAAGAATATATGCAAGGTTCTCGCAAGAGGCGGCAATTATCTTTTGAACGCGGGTCCGAAATCAGACGGTGAATTTCCGCGCGAAGCCGTTAATATGCTTGAAGATATAGGCGGATGGTATTCAAAGGTAAAAGAATCTTTTGCCAATGCGGAGCCGTTGTCTTTTATGACAACGGACGCCGGCGTATTTTTCACAAAGAGAGGGGATATCCTTTATGTTCACCTGCCCAATCTTATTACAACCGGCGTTGCGATAAAACCGATAGATGTTCTGCCGCTGAAGGCGGCTGTTTTGAATACAGGGAGGAAGCCGAAGATATCTCTTGATTCAATGCCAAGGTTTTACCCCGACAGGAAAGAATATCTTCACATATACGATATTCCGGTTGACAAACTTTCCGGCGAGCCGGCCATAATAAAGCTTGAATTCGAAAAAATGCCCGAATGCTTGACGGAGTGGACAGAAAGGCAAAATTCCCCGCAAGAAGGCAAATGGGATTTTATCCCTAAATAAACTGAATAAAGAAGCTTATGGACCACAGGGAAAGATTCTATGCTACGATAGAGAGAAGAAGGGTCGACAGGCCTGCATCATGGCTCGGACTTCCGACTCATGAAGCGGAGAAAAATCTGTTCGGTTACTTCAACGCAAAGAATATTGATGAGCTGAAAAGAAAGATAGACGACGACATATATCCCGTGGACGTTCCATACAACAATCCGCCGTCAAACCATATAGCGTGCGCATTTAATTTTGCGTGGAAAGAAGGCGCCGGCGATTATGAAAAGAGGACCCTTACAGCGCCGGGTTTTTTCATGGACATTTCCGACCCATCGGCAGTTGGTGATTTCAAATGGCCGGACCCTGCGGAACACATGTCTTCGGATGAATGCCGCAGGGCGATAAAGAAAGCTCCTTCCGATATGGCCGTGCTGGGCGTTATGTGGTCATGCCACTTCCAGGATGCCTGTTCCGCATTCGGAATGGAGACTGCGCTTGTGAAGATGATGGCTGAACCGGAGATGTTCAGGGCAGTCATTGACAGGATAACCGGGTTTTACCTCAAAGCGAACGAGATTTTTTACGAGGCGGGGAAGGGGAAGCTGGATGCCGTGCTCATGGGAAATGACTTCGGCAGTCAGGCAGGGCTGATGCTTTCTCCCGGCTTGCTCAGAAAGTTTATTTTCCCCGGCACCAAAACTCTCATTGACCAGGCAAAGTCTTACGGACTGAAGGTGATACATCATTCATGCGGCTCTGTTGCCGCGGTAATTGACGACCTGATTGACGCGGGAGCGGATGCGATACATCCGATGCAGTCGCTCGCCGCGGGCATGGAGCCGCAACGGCTGAAAATTCTTTTCGGCGACAGGGTGTCGTTCTGCGGAGGCGTTGACGTACAGGAGCTTCTGGTTAAGGGGACGCCGGAAGAGGTGAGAGCAAGGGTAAAAGAACTTAAGGAGATTTTCCCCACCGGATGTATTATTTCTCCCAGCCATGAAGCTTTACTTCCCGATGTTCCTCCGGAAAACGTAGAAGCCATGTTTTCAAAATAAAGTTATTACCACTCCTTTCTGAGACGACAATAAAAAATTGACAAAAACTGAAAGTGGTGTAAATTAAACTTCTATACACTATGTTTCAGACTATACGCCGAACGCTTTACTCTATACGCCAGTGAATTATGGATATTCCCGTAAATGTCGTATCCCGTTTAGAAAAACTCGGGATACCGCTTAAAGACATAAAGTTGATGGCGGCGGCCGACCTTGACATACAGGGGAACCCCGCCGGCATATGGGTGCTTGTATCATCAGAAAAAATCATTGCTCTTCCCGAAGAAGGAGCGGGGGAAGAGGTAGTCCTGAACCTTAATGATGTTGAATCCACGAAGGTTTACTGTACCGTGGGCAGCGCTTTTCTCCAGGCGAAGGTGCAGGGCGTATACGTGGATATAGCCCGCTTCACGAATGTCCTGCGCTACCGTTTTGAAAGAATGTCCTCGCAGATTGACAACCTGCGCAATAGCCGTCCAATAGACAATAAAATATTGCAGGAACCCCATCCTTTGCTTTGTAAAACCTGCGGGATGCCTCTGCGTTCCGAAGGGTCCGCCTGCCCCAGGTGCGGGAAAGAGGGAGCTATCATAGTGCGCCTTTTTTCCCTCATCGCCCCCCATATGCACTGGATGCTTGCAATCTTTGCCGTAACTGCAATTTCCGTGGGGCTGAGCCTTATACCTCCGCGGCTGGTCAAGATTCTCGTCGACGACGTACTTGTAACAAGAAGCCATGTGGAATGGCTCAAGTGGCTGGTTCTCGCCCTGATAGCGACAGATTTGCTGAGAGCGCAATTTAACATGGTGATAGGCACTCTTTCAACCTCCGTAGGCACTCTTATAACCTATTCCCTCAGAAACCGCATGTTCAAAAAGATGCAGGAACTGTCCATAGATTATTACGACAAGAATTCCGTAGGAATGATAATGAACAGGTTTTCCTCGGACGTTGAGATGCTGCACGGTTTTGTATCGCAGATAGGGCAGGGCTTCCTTATCAACGTCCTGCTGTTCATCGGCATCGGCATCATGCTTTTTACCATAAACGCCGTGCTTGCCGTTTATGTTTTGATACCCATACCTTTTGTGATGTTCGGCACGTGGTTCTTCTGGCACAGGATATACCCGAGATACTACAGGCTGTGGGACAGCCAGTCCAAGATGTCAAGCTTCCTTAACGGGGTCCTTTCGGGGATAAGGCTGGTCAGGGCATTCGCTCAGGAAAAAAAGGAAATCGGAAGGTTTGAGAAGCGTTCCATGGACCTTAGAAATGCGAACAGGGGAGTCAATCTTAGCGTGGCCGCTTTCAACCCGCTGATGGCTTTCCTTTTCAGCCTCGGCGGACTGATAGTGTGGTATGCCGGGGGCAAAAGGGTGCTTGAGGGGCAGTTGACACTCGGGCAGTTAATGGCTTTCTTAAGCTACATAGGCATGTTTTACGCACCGCTTTCAAGCATTACTCTTCTTTCCAACTGGTTCAGCGGCTTTATAACGGCCACGCACCGGATATTTGAAATCCTTGATACGGAACCTACGCTAAAGCCTCCCAAGGAGCCGGTGCATATTGAAGAAGTTTCCGGCGAAATAGAATTTAAAAACGTGACGTTCGGCTACGAGCCTTATTTCCCGGTTCTTAAAAACGTATCTTTCAAGATAAATCAGGGGGAAATGATAGGAATCGTCGGGAAGAGCGGCAGCGGAAAGTCCACCATAGTGAGTCTGGTATGCAGGTTCTATGACCCGGGGCAGGGAACGGTTCTTCTTGACGGCAGGGACATAAGGACTGTCGCTCTTGACGACATCCACAGGAATATCGGGCTTGTTTTGCAGGAACCTTTTCTGTTCCGCGGTACAATAGCGGACAATATTTCCTATGGAAATCCCTCGGCAACGCACAGGCAGATAATTTCTGCCGCAAAAGCCGCCAATGCCCACGACTTTATTATGCGCAGAGACAACGCTTACGATTCTCTTCTGGGCGAGGGAGGCTCGGGGCTTTCCGGAGGGGAAAGGCAGAGGATGGGCATAGCGAGAGCGCTTTTGTGCGACCCGCCCATACTGATACTTGACGAGGCGACTTCATCGGTTGACACGGAAGCGGAGATGCAGATACAGGAATCGCTCGCGATACTATGCAGGGGGCGGACCACAATCGCCATCGCACATCGGCTTTCAACCCTGCACGGGGCCGACCGCATATACGTAGTTGACGGGGGGCGCATAGTTGAATCCGGCAATCATAAGGAACTGATGGAAAAAAAGGGAACGTATTATAAACTTGTAGAGATACAGACGCGGCTGACTTCAATTGAGGATTAGGGGGAAAATGGCTGAGAGCAGACTGGAGCAGATAGAACTGCAGATTTTGAAGCCGGAAGACATAAAAATCTTCAGGGGAACGTTTAACCTGATGCACCTGATGACAAAGAACGGGGAACTATACCGGGGAGTATCTGCGGTAAGGGCGTTCCCCGCCACATACCCGGATAAGTTCATATCGCTTTTTTACTATGATGAAAAAGACAGGATAAAAGAGATAGGGCTTATAGAGGACATCAAGGTTTTTCCCGAAGATGTGCGGGAAATAATTTTTCATGTAATGAGGAAATATTATTTTTCTTACACCGTGTTGAAGATTTACAGCATAAAAATGGAGTACGGAAACCTTTATTTCGAGGTTGAGACAGATAAAGGACCGAAGTCTTTTGCCATGAGGAGGGCCGCACACAGGACCATTGATTACGGAGAATCCGGAAAGATTCTTCTGGACGTTTTTGACGACCGCTACGTAATACCCGACGTCGAAGAGATGGATAAGATTGACCGGGAGCTGTTTACCCGCTACATATACTGGTAACCCCCATTCCAACTCCTCTTCACGCAATATCCGAAATTTGCCCTCTGTTAAAATATATGGTAACAT
>JAFGKM010000021.1 GCA_016928555.1 Candidatus Omnitrophota bacterium
AAAGTTGGAAATCTCATAGCGGCGGTAGTCATGCTCCTTAAGGTATTCTGCGGCAAAAAGATACATCTCCGCATCCATCTCCTCGCCGGGAAAAATAAGCCGTTCACCGACCGGTTCGCCGTCTTCCGAATATTTTTTTTCCCACATCGGAGTGCCTTCTTCAACCTGCAGGTTATAACAGGAAATATGCTCTGGGGCGAGGGAAACTGCCTTGCGGATATCTTTTCCCCACAGAGAAAGCGTCTGGTTGGGAAGCGCGAACATCAAATCAAAGCTTATGTTCTCAAAACCTGCCGAGCGGCAGTCGTTATAAGTCCTTACGGAATCATTCGCCTTGTGTATGCGGCCGAGAATACCGAGCAGACCGTCGTCAAAACTCTGCACGCCGAGTGAAACCCTGCTGATCCCCGTTTCTCTGAACGCCTTCAGTTTATCCGCATCAACGGCGCCCGGGTTTGCCTCTATCGTAATCTCCCGCTCTCCGGGGAAATCCGGACAGATTTTTTTTATCGCGGAAAAGATGCTCCCAACGTGGCGGGGGGAAAGAAGAACAGGAGTTCCTCCTCCCATATAGACGGTAGAAATCCCTCCGCGCAGAAAATTTTCCCGCGCTTTTAATTCCTTCAGGAGGGCGGAAACATACATGTCTACAGTTTCTTCATCAACGCCGGCAAAGGAGACAAAATCGCAGTAGCCGCATTTCTTTACGCAGAACGGTATGTGGATGTATAGTGCCGTCATTTGTTTATTTTCAGCACCGACAGGAAAACGTCCTGCGGGATATCCACGCTCCCTATCCTCTTCATCCTTCTTTTTCCCTCTTTCTGTTTTTCAAGCAGTTTGCGCTTCCTGGTTATATCGCCGCCGTAGCATTTCTGGAGAACGTCCTTGCGCATGGGAGCGATAGTCTCGCGCGCGACAACCTTGCCTCCGACTACCGCCTGTATGGGAATCTCAAACTGATGCCGGGGAATCTGCGTGCGCAGTTTCGCCGCCAGCTCCCTGCCGACGTACTGTACATTCCTGCGGGAGACGATTGCACTTAACGCGTCAACAGGCGCGTAGTTCAGGAGGATATCCATCTTTACGACATCCGAGACGCGGTATTCCGTTACTTCGTAATCCATTGAGGCGTAGCCGCGCGTCACCGCCTTAAGCCGGTCGTGAAAATCAACTATAATCCTTGAAAGGGGAAGCTCAAATATCATCATGAGGCGTTCCGGGTCAAGGTATTCTGTGGAAATAAACTCTCCCTCCTTCTCTTTTACAAGCTCCATCACCGCTCCCATGTACGAGGAGGGCGAAAGGACTGTCAGACAGCAGTACGGCTCTTCAATCGCCGATATATCTGCGGCGGGAGGAAGGAGCGAAGGGTTTTCTATCATTTTAGACGTCCCGTTTTTCAATATCACTCTATATACGACGCTCGGAGCGGTGGCGACAATATCCAGTTCAAATTCCCTCTCAAGGCGTTCCTGTACAATTTCCAGGTGCAGAAGCCCCAGGAAGCCGCACCTGAACCCGAATCCCAGCGCGGTGGACGTTTCAGGTTCGTAGTAGAGAGCCGCATCATTCAACTGCAGTTTCCCTATGGCCTCCTTCAGAAGCCCGTAGTCGTCGCCCGAGACCGGATAAAACCCGCAGAAAACCATCGGCTTCATCTGTTTATAGCCGGGAAGCGGCTTGGGCGCGGGGTTAACCCAGCCGGTGACGGTATCGCCCACCCGGCAGTCCCTGACCTCCCTGATGCCTGCAATCATATATCCGACCTCTCCGGGAAGAAGCTTCTGCGCCGGAACCTGTCCCATTCTTAAATACCCCACTTCCTGCACCTCAAATTTTTTGTCAATGCTCATAACCTTTATATCTTTCCCGGCGGCAAGCTCGCCGTTGAACACGCGCAGTCTTGCCACAACCCCGCGGTATGAATCGTAATGCGAGTCAAATATAAGCGCCTGAAGGTGAGAGGCGCCTGTCACTGCAGGAGGCGGCACGCGCTCAATAATCGCCCGGATAATTTCCTTCACTCCCTCGCCTGTCTTTGCGGACGCAAGCAGAACGTCTTCCGGCTTTATCCCGAAGGCGTTCTTAAGCTCTTCCTTGACGCGGCCGGGGTCAGCCGAAGCAAGGTCTATTTTGTTTATGACGGGGATTATCGCAAGGCCGCCGGCCAGCGCAAGATGCGCGTTTGCAAGCGTCTGCGCCTCTATGCCCTGCGTTGCGTCAATGAGAAGAATTGCACCCTCGCATGCGGCGAGCGAGCGCGAAACCTCGTAGGAAAAATCCACGTGCCCCGGCGTATCTATGAGGTTCAGAATATAGCCCTCATGCTCCATCCTTACCGCCTGCGCCTTTATGGTGATGCCCCTTTCCCGCTCAAGGTCCATCGTATCAAGCACCTGCTCCCGCATCTTGCGGTCCTCAATCGTGCCCGTGAATGAAAGCAGGCGGTCTGCAAGCGTGGATTTGCCGTGGTCAATGTGCGCAATGATTGAAAAATTCCTTATCCGTGTAATCATAACCTGTTATTATACTACAAAAGAGGTTAAACCGGTGTGGAAAGATAACAGACGGCTTTCTGCTGTTCCGGGTTAACCGCAACCTGAGCGTACATTCCACCAGCCGCTGAGGGAACGTCTATAACCTTGACATACCCGGCAAATTCTTTGTCTTCCGGCAGAAGCAGGGGAAGGGAATTTTCCGCCCCGTTGAAAAATTTTCCGTTGAATGCGGTGTTTGCCTCTTCGGGATAAACTGCGATAAATATAATTCTGTTTTCCACCAGGTCCTGAAAAAAGTGCGTTCCGAAGGATATCTCGGGTATATGCCCGGATTTCTCCTGCGCAACCTCAACCAGCACCGAGGCGTTGCTTATATCCGCATAGGTGGCGTTGACGCCAAGATCAACGTTGCTGCTGCCCCATCTGCCGGGTCCCATCAGCATGATTTTTTCTCCGGAGAGTGCGGGATGATTGTTAATCCTGCCTACAAGCCTGCCGAGCGATTTTTTTATGACGGCCGATGAAATGCCGCCGTATTTCCCGGAATCAACGTAAACGATGTATTTTATATTGCTTATCTGCCCGCCGTAAACCATCTTGTCAGACCGGAATAAAACGAGTTTCCTGTCAATGCTTTCGGGTATTATGACGGAAACGGCGGTGCCGGGCAGAAAAAGAGGACGGCACTGCAGAAGGTTGACCTTTACCCTGTTTCCCGGATAGAGTGCGGCTGTAAATTCAATTTCCACGGGATGCCCGTACCCTTCCTCAAGCTTAGTCAGAACAGCGTCAATGACCTCTATCATATCCGTATCTTTTATCAGGTTGTTGAATGTCAGAACTGTTTTCCCGCCGTAATTCTCCATATAACCTGTTGCAGAGTCATACAATCCCCCTTCTTTCAGCATGGAGACGAAAAGATTCATGTACGGATAATCGCCTGCGGAAAGAAGCTCGTTAACCTCCGCGGTTTCAAACCTGTTTTTTGCGATGTCAAGCATATCAACCTGTTTCTGGGAATACTTAACCACCTTCTCCCCTATCTCGGGACGGAGCTGTGGATTGCTTACCGGTATCATCCTCGCATAATCCCCCGCAGTCCTATCCACCGCCCTGGTCCCCAGTCCGAAGACCAGGCGGATCATACCCTTCTTCGGGTCTATTTTCTTGTTCCAGTTATAAATGTTTCTGGAAAAAGCCACCCCGGCAAGCGAAGGGAAAAAATAATTCCCGTAAGGCATCCCCGAAACCCTCTGGACAAGTATCGCCATCTGTTCCTCGCTGGCCGCCAGGTCTCTTTTTGCCCTGTACGAAAGCGCATCCGGATTAAGAGTGCTCGCATATACCAGCTTGACGGCGTTCAGGAACACTTCCATCCGTTCTTCAAACGCGCCCTGGTTGGCGCAGAACTCACTGCGGTACTTGCCTGCAAATGCATTCCCGAAACTGTCTTCAAGAAGACTGCTTGACCGGACGATAATCGGCGACTGGCCGAAATAATCAAGAATGTTTCTGAACTGCTCCATGATGTGCCCGGGAAAAGCCCCTTTCAGGAATTTTTCTTCTATGACGGCAAACTCCTCCCGGCTCACCGAACCTGATGCAACCGCCCGGAGCCTCAGTTTAAAAAGGTCGTTGTCAACGAGAAAGGTGAAAAATACGTCCGAGCCGATATAAAACGAATCATGGGGCTCAATCCTCCCCCTGAAATAATCTTCCCCGCCTTTCTCCGAAAGCAGTATTTTCCTTGCCAGCAGCATCCCCGCAGACTTTCCGCCTATGCGCCCCGACCCTATAAGGCGGTTTCTTATCGCAATCAGGTCATCCGAATTTATGTAAAGTCCCGAAAGCCTGTTGAATTCCGGATGCTCCCCGAAAATCATGCGGGAAAATTCCCTCTTCAGAGCCGCCAGTTCCTGATTTTTTTCATCAAATCCTTCTTCCCTGTACCGGAGCAGTTTCCCGTAGACGCTCTCCCACGGCGCAACGGACCTTTCGGCGCCCTTCAGCGGATAGGTGTGCGCTATGGAAGAAACAGCGGCGGCTTCTCCGCTCCGGAAAACAGGCTTTATCCCGTCAGGGAAAACCGTGTACGGTAAAAACATCTGGGGAGAATACCTGTCCCACACCTTCAGAGGCTGTATGTACATGGCGCCGTTTGCATGGAATACGTCTATCAGAATCTGCGTGGTGTCGCGTATTTTTGCGACTGCGCCGTGGGAATGCCTGCCGCGGGTGAGCGAAAAATATGCCACCGTCTGCTGGTCGTATAAAAACGGGCAGGTTATGCGGAAAAAATTCGCAAGAAGCTCATCGGTCGCCCATGTTTCCACCAGAGAGGAAAGATTGTCAAACACGTAGCAAATCCCTTTGCCTTCCCTTTCAACTATCTCGTGCACCTGGCGGCTGAAAGAATCAAACCCTTCTCCCGGATTGACTTTCGCAACGACGACCCCATGCTCTTTGGACAATACCGGAGGGTCTGACGAAAACCTCATATATATGCATCTTATGCCGCCGGAAACAACGCTCTTTACGAAAGGTTCCGCAAAATACCTGTAATCCCCGGGTTGCTCAACCTGCCACACGACATTATCGCTGAATCTTATTCCGTTCAGTATCTCGTCCAGAGCGGTTATTCCGCTTGATATCTCTTTTCTTTCCATAACCCGCCTTTTATGAAACATCAGGGATTTTTTTAGTATAGACCGCCGCTTTCCCCGCTGTCAAAAAAACATCGGGAATTTTATACCGGAAAGCCGCACTTCAATTTTTACGCCGCTTTATGGTATAATCAGCGGAACAAGGAGCCAGACATGGAAGAAAAGAAACAGGCGGCAATCGCGGCAACGAAGGGAGAGTGGGTCACGTACAGGCCCGATATAAAAGTGCTTGACTGCACCATAAGGGACGGCGGATTGATGAATAAGCACCTGTATGACGACGCCGTTGTAAAGAAGATTTACCAGACGTGCGTTGAAGCGGGAATAGACTACATAGAATTCGGATACAAATCCTCAAAAAAAATCTATTCCCCGGCGGAATTCGGACCGTGGAAGTTCTGCGACGAAGACTCCATCCGCAGGATTGTGGAGAAAAACAAAGGCCCTATCAAGATTTCCGTAATGGCAGACGCCGAAAGGACCGACTACCACACTGATATACTTCCGAAAGAAAAAAGCGTCATTGACATGGTAAGGGTGGCAACCTACATCCACCAGATACCCGAAGCGCTTGACATGATTAAGGACGCCCATGACAAGGGATATGAAACCACAGTCAACCTAATGGCCGTCTCCACCGTACAGGACAGGGAGCTTGACGATGCACTTGCGGCGCTTGCGGCAAGCGACGTGAACGTCATCTACATCGTTGACAGCTTCGGAGCGTTCTACGGAGAACAGATACGCGACCTGACGCTCAAGTATCTGAAATACGCAAAAGCGGCGGGGAAAGAGGTCGGCATCCACACGCACAACAACCAGCAGTTGGCATACGCCAACACCATAGAATCTCTCATTGCCGGGGCAAGCAGGCTGGACGCGAGCATGGCCGGACTTGGCAGAGGCGCGGGCAACTGCCAGATTGAGCTCCTGCTCGGATTCCTGCACAACCCGAAGTTCAACCTGCGTCCGGTTATCCAATGCATCCAGGAATACGTTGAGCCGCTGAGGGAAAAACTGCGCTGGGGATTTGACATACCCTACATGCTCACCGGGCTTCTCAACCAGCATCCGAGAGATGCCATGAAATTCATGGAAGGCGACGACAGGAAAAACCTGATAAAGTTTTACGACGCCATCATGGAAGAAGAATAACTTTTTACCTGCGGCCGCCCTTCTCTTTTCTGTTTTCCGGACCGTTCTTCTCCCGTTCCTGCGATTTCTCTCTGTTCCGGAAAGCGTCCGCGGCGCGCTCTATCACTTTGCCGAGAGAAAGCTTAACTTCCCCGTCGCGCGGTTTATTCCTGTCCCGGGCGAAGGTTCTGCCGTCATAAGCATCGCCGTCAATAACCTCCGGGGACTCATCGAGGGGCTTGTCTTTTGTTTCTTTTGGAATTTCAGGCGTGATTATCTTATTTTCCGGCTTTGCCCGCCGGGAATCTTCATCGCCATACCGGCGGTCGTTGGTAGAACCCGGTTTAGCTATAACAGACGGTTTATCTGCGGGAGGCGCCGGCTGAACTATATTGCTTTCCGGACTTTCCCTCCTGTTATCTCTATCGCCCCCTCTGCCTTCGTCGGGAGAACCCGGCCGTTCAGGCCTTTTTTCCGGCGGGGAAATGCGCGGCGCGGGGTCTTTCAGGACAAGTCTCGGCGGCTTCTCCTCAAACCTGTCTCTCGTATCCCTGTCCCTGTAATCAACCCCTCTCCTGTGGTGCGGGTCATGCCGCCAGTAAGGCTCGTCATAATACCGGCGTACGACCGGCTTATGGTATCTGCAAGCGTCGCCCAGTACTATGTAAATTCTGAAAGAAGGCCAGTCAAAGAATGTCCATGAGAACCATCCTATGCTTATATAAAACGGAGAACTGTACCGGACATGCCTCACACCGAAGGCGTGACCGGGGGGAGAATACCAGCAATACGGCGGGTAAGCGGGATAACTCCACCTGCCGTACACATAAAGCGGGTCATATACAGGCACATAAACCACGCTGGAGACAGCCGGCTCAATCTTTATGATCTTCCGCTCTACAATTACTTTCTGCTCCCTGTTGCTTTTGAGATTACCTTCTTTGTACGCCCTGTCGCGCAGTTCCTGTACAACGTCAATAATATCTTCCTCCTGGCTTAGAAAGGCATCACCCAGCCTTCTCGTCTGGTCAAGTTTGTCGCTTAGGGCAGACAAAACGTCAGGGAAATTGCATAGTGATTTAACGCTGGTATCCCAATCCTTTTCCAGAAGGGCGCTGTACAGTTCGTCGCCCTCCGGATTATTATTTCTGGTCATCCAGCGTTCCGCCTCCACAATCTCAAGAGGATAGGTTGACGCCATCAACACCTGGGCAAGCAGTGAATCCGGATACAGGGCAATGGGGGCAAGCATCTGCGTAAGCTCCGCCCTGCTGAATTCTTCATCCCGCTCCCTCTCATAGTACCCCTGCGCCGGCGCCGCCGGCATAACAACAAAGAGAGCTAAAAGTGCAAGCGCCGTACCTTTCATAAAATTCCTTATAATAATTTTCATGGAAGTTCACCCCCTTTCTTCTATTATTCTGACTCCCTCCGCCCGAAAAGGTTTAGCGATATTTCTTATTTTTTGAAAACCGTAAATTAATAAGCCCTTTGCAGAGTTTGCGGAAAAAAATATGCGCTAAACCTTATTGCTTGCTGCCTGTCTAAAGTATAATTAAAAGAGGTTTCTGGAACGGATTACAAGGAGGACAGCATGAACAGAAACGCAATAGTCTGTCTGGCCGTAATGCTCGCGGCAAGCGCAGGGTTCTGCCAGGAAGCGAAACCCGGTGTGCAGGCGCTGGCTGGGCAAGAAGCCATGTACATGGACGGACAATGTACGCCGGACAGAGAGCAGATGCAGATGAGAGGGAAAATGCAGCAGGGAATGCAGCAGCCCGGTATGATGCGCCCCATGATGGGCAAGAACATGCCTCAGCAGCCCGGTATGATGCGCCCCATGATGGGCAAGAACATGCCTCAACAGCAGGGTATGATGGGACACGGAATGGACAGGGGAATGATGCGGCAGGGGATGCAGGGACAGATGCAGACGAAACCGCAGGCATCCATGGTTCCGTCTGACAACGGCGGGATAATAGTGCTCAGGGGAAACACGCTTTACAAGTTTGACAAAAATCTTAACCTGCTCCGGGAAGCCGTACTCCCGCGCCCTGAAAAGGAAATTGAGAAAAAGCCTCCGGTCAAGGATAAAGAATAACCGGTATTTTCGGCAATAAAGTTGTGCCTTTCCCCTTGCCCGCTTTTTGACATTTCCGGCATGCAGGATAAAATAAAAGCACATTTATGCCTATTTTCTCTTACAGGGCCGTTGATAAAGACGGCAAAACCGGAAATGGCCTGCTCAGGGCAGGGGATTACAGGCAGGCGGTTGAGCTCCTGCACACCGAGGGTTTTTCCCGTGCAAAAGTAAGACTTTACTGTAAACCTCCGAACTTTATGGCTCTGGCGGTTTTTTCAATATTCTTTGCTTTCGTAATATTCGGAATTGTTGTAATCGTTGCGGGAAAAACCTCAAATATACGTTCGGCAAGAGAGGCTGTCCCTCCCCTGCTTATACTTCTTTTCGTTCTGGCGGTACTAATCGTTTTTTTCAGAATATACCTGCGCCAGACCCTCCGTGAAAGGACGAAAGCATACCTGGACACGGGCGGAGAAAACGAAGCTTATCTGCTTGGGAAAGAGGTGCGGGGGGAGTTTATCCCGGAAAAGGAACCCAGGCCGGTTGTCGTCTATGAAAACGGAGTAAAAAAACAAAAAGTTTTAACAGGCAAGCTTGAACGTTTCGGTCTGCCGAATTATCTTCATATGCTTATCTGCCTGTCGGGCTACTATCTGCCTGCAATTGCTCTTTGGGCGAGCATCCCGGACACGGAACGGAGGGTAACGGATTCAGTTATTCCTGCGTGGGGCATCGCTCTCGGACTTTCTCTTTTAGTCATCCCCGCATTATTTGTCACCCTCGCGCTCAAGTTCTCCAGAACCGTTGTAATAACCATCTCCACAATTGCGGCATTACTTCATTTTCTGCTCCTGCGCAATGCTTATATCCAAAGGCCGGAATCTGCCGCGGTCTACGAAATAATGTCATCCCATCCGGTTCACACAATTCTGGCATGGGTAATACCCGCTGGAACAATGATACTGCTGGAACGCAATAAAAGAATAAAAGACCTCATACGCCTTGAAATCCCCGTATACGAGGAATAACGCCCTCCCAGGTAAAACCCTTCTTTTCACATTACGTCGCCGGAGAAGTAATCGTTAATCTCTTTAGGAACAGGCGGTATGTCAAAGGGCATATTCCCGCCCCTCAAGGACAGCGCCGCATAATACCCTGCCGCTACGCTGCAGCGCGCCGCGATTGCCGAAGTGGTTATTTTACTCCCGTTCCTGACGTAATTTATAAATTCACTGACTATGCTCGGATCGGCTCCGCCGTGTCCTCCGGACACTTCAGGAATAAAGTGATTTTCGTCTCCGTACGGATTGTAGGCGTATCTTCTGTTCCATAAACGTATAAACGTTTCCCCGGGACGGTCCCCGAAATTCTCAATGCGGCCATCGGTGCCTATTATAGTATAGTTTCTCCACGCATCAGGCGTGTAATGGCACTGCTGGTACGACGCAAAAACGCCATTGTCCATCTCCATCAGCATCATGCTTATATCCTCAACGTCTATCACCGGATTGAGGCCCTTTTGTGAAAGGGGAGGCCAGTTTTCCCGGACGAAAGCGGCGTTGCCCCTATCGGAAGGGCTGTGCCTGTCGGTTATCCTGTCGTACAGGGTCAGACCGCCCACAGCTGTTACGCGTTTTGAGAATCCTCCGCAAAGCCAGTGCAGGACATCTATGTCATGCGCCCCCTTTTGCAGGAGGAGGCTTGTGGATTTACTGCGTTCGGCATGCCAGTCCTTGAAATAGGCATCGCCGCCGTAAGCAACAAAATGCCTGCACCATCCTGCCTTAATCTCTCCTATCCTTCCTCCGTCAATAAGCTCCTTCATCTTTTTCACAAAACTCATATGCCTCATGTTGTGCCCTACATAAACCTTTCTTTTGAGCCGGAAAGCGGTTTCAAGGATTCTGTCGCATCCTTCCACCGTGATTGCCATGGGTTTTTCAAGGTAGACATCTTTGCCGGATTCCAGAGCCGCTATTGTGTGTTCTTCATGAAGAAAATCCGGGGAAGTGACAAAAACGGCATTTATGTCCTTCCTGTCAAGCATCTTCCTGTAGTCGGCGGTAACGAAAACTCCGGTCCCGTATTTTTCCCTGAACCCTGAGAATTCTTTTTCGTTTACATCCGCCCCTGCCGCAAGATAAACCCCCTCTTCCGGCTTATGCGCATTGTTTGCCAGTTGACCTCTCCCCCCTATCCCTATCACTCCTATCTTAAGTTCCTTTGACATAGTGCCTCCTTAGACATCTTCCGGATATTCTATTCAATTTCCCCGCCTGCGTCAATCCATTGCAAAACCGCAATTCGTTCATTTGACTTTTCAGGCATGGGAGTTACAATAAGACTGCCGGCTTTTCATCCCGAAACGCCGGAATACGACGGGAGGTAAGAATGAACGCTTATCACTGGATTGGAATTGCCGTTTTTATTTTTCTTCTGGGCATCAAGATAGTCAGGCCCACCCACAGGGGGCTTGTTGAAAGACTGGGTAAGTATAACCGTTTTGCAGGTCCGGGCTTTCACTGGGTTTTTCCCATTATAGAGCAGATATACCGCATAAACGTCACCGAACAGATGGTTGACGCCGAGCCGCAGGAGATTATCACCAACGATAATTTGAACGCCCGGGTTGACGCGCAGGTTTATTTCAAGGTTAAATCCGACGCAGAGAACGTCAAGAACAGCCAGTACAACGTGAACAACTACCAGTGGCAGATAGTCAACCTCGCAAGGACCACCCTCAGAAATATCATCGGCACGCTGACTCTTAAATCCGCAAACAGCGAAAGGGGCAAGATCAACCTGGAACTGCACAAGACTCTCCGGGATGAAACGTCAAGCTGGGGCATTGAAATCGTGAGAACGGAACTGAAGGAAATCTCGCCTCCGGAAGACGTCCAGGAAACAATGAACAAGGTTGTGAAAGCGGAGAACGAAAAGATTGCCGCCATAGACTTTGCAACCGCGACCGAAACAACAGCCGACGGAGTGAAGAGAGCGGAGATTAAAAAGGCGGAAGGCATCAAACAGGCGAGGATACTGCAGGCCGAGGGCGAAGCCGAGGCTATACGGCTGGTAAACGAAGCTGCTGAAAAATATTTCGTGGGCAACGCGCAGATATTGAGAAAACTTCAGGCGGTGGAAACCGCCCTGCAGGAAAACACAAAGGTCGTCGTTCCCGCAAATGCCGAATTGATAAACGTAGTCGGGGAAATGGCCGGCATAATACCCGTGAAAAAATCATAGAACTGCGCACTGAATGCTTTGTTTTTACAGGATGCCTTACAGCAGGGTTATGCGTAGCGGGATATCTCCCTTAATAGAATTTCGTGAAAATTACGGATAATATTTTGCTGGTCCAGCGGGAGGAAATCTCTCAGTTCTTTTTCTACCGATAATTTTCCCTGCTTGAGCCGGAATTTGATTTCCCTAAGAAATTTTCTCTGTTCTACGGAAACAAGCCCTTTCCGCAGAAGAAAGTATAAATCATAATAATCGCGCGGCTTTGCCCTGCTTAAAACCGCCTCCAGTTTTTCATCAATCAGCTTCATCCGGGGAAGCATTGCACAAGATTTATTCCGAATCCGGAAAAATCAAGGTCTTCGGAAAAACGGGGACTCTGGAAAACAATACGCAAGGCGGTGCCTCCTTTGAAAAGGACTTTCTCCGAACTTTTCTCCCGATAAAGGGACGAAAGGAATAGATGCTGGACATATTCTCTGGCGATGTTTATCTCTGTCGTCTTGTACTGCAGAGCCATCCTTTTTATAATTTCGCGTTAAGCATATATCTCCTCTATCAAGCGGTTAAGCCCCTTGTTATTGAATAATTCCGCATAGCGCAATATTTTCCTTTTATGAAGGCCGGAAACATCAAGCCGCCCGTTGAATTCATAAGTCTTCCTGCTCACGAAATAGAGATAATCAACCAGCGCTTTTTCTCTGTCTGCAATAAGCGCTGTTTTACCCCCGATTTTCTCCGGCAAATATCCGGTAAAAGCAGGTATTTTTATCTTATGGTAACGGAATTCCTTACCCAGCGTTTGAAATCGGGCTGTTGGTTGCGTGGTGACTGAAGTGACCGCATATACCGCTTCAGGAATCATATGATAATAGGCAAGCGCAAAAGTGAGAGAAATATATGAAGGGCGGTAAAGCGCATTGGCTGTCTCCCATTCCGAAGGGAGCCGGCTTTTTAAAGCATAGAGACTATTCCTTAATTTAACAACTGCTCCTTTTTTGACATACCTGGTCAGAAAAAAACGTATGGATATTTCCGAAACTCCAAGTATATGCTTCAAATCAACCGGAGAGAAAAGCGCCAACTCCGTATCCATCACCTTTTTTTCCACCTCAATCCAATTTAATATTTTAGCCATATTGCTAAATATTTTAATCCTTTATTTCTTTAACGTCACGTCAGTTTCGTCCAGGAACGACGGATTTAACCGCTTCAAACGGGATGTTGAGGACAGGCTTGTTTTGGGAAGCTTTGAAGCTGAAATGCCACCACTCGGTTCTGATTGAGGCGAACCCGCGCCTCTCCATCGCCTCCTTCAGAATACGCCGGTGCGCTATAGCGTCGGCAGTAAGATGCTGATAATCGCGGTGCGCCTTTTCGGTAAAATTGTCAAATTCCGTGGGCATCTCCACATCCCGTCCCTCCATATCCGCCAATCCGACATCCACCGCACAGCCCCTGTTATGCATTGACCCTTTTTGGGGGTCGGCTACGTAATTCGGATTCGGCATAACCTCCCACATCTTTTTTTGCACCGAAAACGGCCTGTACCCGTCATATATCTTCAGGCGAAAGCCCTGTTCTTTGAGGTCATCCTGCACCGCCTTGAGCGCCAGCGCAGCCTCCTCAAGCAAAAAACAATCTGCGGAAGGGTAAAGAACCTTCCCCGTAAAATTATCCGCCGTTGCGTAGCGGATATCAAGAATGATATCAGGTATAACCTCTTTCACCTCAACCAGCGGAAACTGCGTGCGTGTTTCAGACGCAACCTGCGCTTCTTCTCCGGCCGATTTCTCTTCTCCTGTGCGAACATATAAAAAAATTGAAGTCAAAAATACAAGCGATATACCGGTTATTATCCATCTTTCCAGCCTGCGCATATCGCTCCTTTTTAAATGCTCCTCTCAAGTTTTAAAGATTGCCGGGATGTTTCCAATGATTCTTAATCC
Source organism: Candidatus Omnitrophota bacterium (assembly GCA_016928555.1). GTDB lineage: Bacteria > Ratteibacteria > UBA8468 > B48-G9 > JAFGKM01 > JAFGKM01. The sequence continues at coordinate 13,571 of JAFGKM010000021.1, forward strand.
GGCATGAGATTAGAAATCAGATTATTTATCCAGCCGGCGGCTCTTTCACTGGCAGGTTCCGCTTTAACCGGCTTTTCCATTTTCCCTTCCTGAACAAACGCCTTTATTTTTTGAAGCTCTCCCCTGTCAAACCAGATGCCCTTGCACTTTTCGCAGATGTCAACCGCAATCTCCGTACCGGGGAACTTGACCGTATAGAAAAGGGGATTCCCGCATCCGGGGCACGTCCTTGCTTCCCGGGAGACTGCCTGAAAATCGGCGTTTTCGGAAATTTCAAATATCTCGTAAAGCTCACTGCCGTTAACCCAGAGGCCCGAGCAGAGGCCGCACCAGAATACAGGCGTTCCGGGCCGGTACTCCGTTTCAGTCAGCGCAATTCCGCACCTCGGGCATTTTATCACCATGAACCGGTAGCGCCTCCTCCGCCGCTGAACCCTCCGCCGAATCCTCCTCCGAATCCGCCCGCGCCTCCGCCATGCCTGGATGCCTCGCCAATTCCCCGCAGGATACCTGCGATTATCTTGAAAAGAACGATAAGGAGTATGAATATGGCGCCCACCACAACCCAGCCCCAGCCCTTTTTCCCGTTTCTGAAAAGAGAGACTGCGACGGCAATGAGCGCAACAATAATTATGGGGATAATGACAAGGCTTTTTGGGAAAGTCCACCTTACACGGCCGAATTCCAGGGCAATTGCTTTTGCGCCTTCCCGAATTCCCCTGCTGAACTCGTTCTTCTTGAACCGGGGGATTATTACCCTGTCCATTATTTCAGCGGCATCCCCGTCGCGCGAACGGCCGTATCCTGCGCCGAGCTCAATCCTTGCTTTCCGGTCTTCTTTTGCAACGAGAAGCAAAACCCCTTTATTCTCCGGAAGATTGCCTATTCCGTATTTATTGAAAAGCCCGGTTGCAAACTCCTCTATCGTGTTACCGCCGCCCGGGTAATCCCTGATTGAACCTATTGTAACCACCGCCATTTCAAATCCGGACTTTTTTTCTGTCTGGTAAATCATCACGTTAAGATATTTTTTGTCCTCCTCGGTGACGATGCCGGCCGCATCGGTCACGTAACCGCCCGAAGGTACCGGATACGGAGAATAATCCTTTGCTGCGTCAGCGGCAGGCAGGGTTTCGGATTCAGGCTGTGCAAAGAGGGACGCGGAGAGTAACAGCAGAAGGGAAACTGCCGTAAACAGCATCTTATTCCTCGCCATATTCAATATCGTCGGATAACTCGTTCCTGTCGTCTTTCCTGCAGGGGAAATACGCCTTCAATTGAACGCCTATCGTTTCTATCGCTTCAGCCAGGCCCTTTCCGAAATCGCCGCGGCTGAAGTTCTCTTCCATCCTGTCTTTTATCCCGTCCCAGAAGTCCGCGGGCACCTTGCTGTTAATGCCTTCGTCCCCGTAGATTAAGAATTCCCGGTTGGCGGTCACAAGATAGATTAATACGCCGTTTCTTTCTTTGGTCTTTGAAAGGCCCAGCTTCCTGAACACGCGGCCGGCCTTATCCTCAATGCTTCCCCAGCAGAACCGGCCGATGAATAACTTTATCTCGCCGGAAGTTTCTTTTTCCGCTTTATCAATTGCCCCGTCAATGAGTCTTTTTTCTTCTTCCGAAAGGAACTTTTTCGGGTCGGCCGGTCTTTCCATTTTGCCTCTGTTGTTTGGAATGCATGAGTTAATTCAAGCCTTTTTCAATGTAATCTTATCACCTCCTTTTCAGTGATGTCAAACTGCGCTTTAACCGGCGGGTTGTAATTTCCGCCGGAAAGTCTTAAAATCTAAGCACAGGAGGGCACACCATGCTAAACGAAAAAGTGAAAAGCAGGGTTCTCGCCTTTCAAAAGGCGGAAATCACCGAACATTTCATCTATGGAAAACTGGCTTCCCGCACGAGAGACGCCCGCAACAGAAAAATCCTTGACGGCATCTCCGAGGAAGAACTTAAACATTTCAATATATGGAAGGGCTATACGGAAACCGAAGTGAAGCCGGACAGAGTCAAGATATGGCTTTACACTTTTATCTCCGCGGTATTCGGGATAACATTCGCCATAAAGCTGATGGAAAAAGGAGAAGGCAGGGCGGAGGTATCCTACAGGGAGATTTCCGAATTCATACCGGAAGCGGACAGCATAGCACATGAAGAAGAGGCGCATGAAAATGAACTTATCTCTCTTATAGACGAAGAACGGTTAAGATACGCGGGCTCAATGGTCCTGGGGCTCAACGATGCCCTGGTTGAACTTACCGGCGCCCTGGCAGGTTATACCCTCGCGCTTCAAAACGTGCGGCTCATCGCCGTAACGGGGCTGATTACCGGCATAGCCGCATCCCTGTCCATGGCGGCATCCGAATACCTCTCAACCAAAACTGAAAGCGGAGGGAAAAACCCTGTAAAAGCATCCGTCTATACCGGCATCGCCTACATCCTGGCGGTCATCATTCTCATTCTGCCCTTCTTCCTCTTTAAAAACATCTATCTATGCCTGGGCGTTACCGTCTTCAACGCTATAATCCTTATTCTGATTTTTTCCTTCTATATCTCCGTAGCGAAAGGGCTTTCCTTCAAAAAAAGGTTTTTTGAAATGGCGCCGCTCACCCTGGGGATATCCGCTCTGACCTTCGGCATCGGCTTTTTAATCAAGGGATTCCTTTGAACCCGGGCGGCACTGCATCATTCAAAGAAAACCGAGCAGGGGATATTTCCACCCTCCGAAAAGAATCAGAAGAAACAGCGGCGCAACGGCCTCTTCCCTGCCATGGTTTTTTCCATTAGAACCGGCGCCGGGGAAACGGTGAACTCGCCGAACCTGTCGTTTATCCTGTCCGCGGCAGACACCAGCCGCTCCCGCTTCCTGTCCCTTTCAAAAAGAGGGACGCTTTCCTGCCCCTTGATGAGGTTTGAGACGCTCACCCCCACCAGCCGCACCGGCTTTTTCATCCGGAACGTTTTCATGACCGAGAGTGCCGCGCCGTAGACGATGCCCCCGTCGCAGGTGTGGCTCTGCACGCTTTTCTGCCGCGCCAGTGTCTCAAAATCGGAAAACCTCACAATCAGGGTTACGGTCCTGCCGCGGTACCCGTCCTTCCTCAGCCTTCTGCCGACCTGCTCGCAGAGCCGGTAAAGAGTGGATTCCACCAGAACGGGGTCCGACGTATCGCGGAAAAGCGTATAGGAATGCCCCACGGACTTGCATTCCTCCTCACTGCAGAAGAGTTTCACCTCCGAAGAATACTCTCCCCTGCCCATGCGGCGGAGAACATGCCCGTTGACACCGAAGACAGCGGTTAATTTTTCATCCGGATACTCCCCAAGCTCCCGGCAGGTTCTTATCCCGAGGGAGTTTAATTTGAGTGCCGTCTTTTCCCCGATGCCCCAGAGTTTCTCCACCGGCAGATCCTTAAACAGCTCCGGCACGTCCTCTTTTTTTATCACGGTAAGCCCGTCCGGCTTTACCATGTCGCCGGCAAGTTTTGCCAGAAGCTTGTTGGGCGCAATTCCCACCGAGCATGTCAACCCCAGTTCCGTCCTTATCCTTTCCTTGATATTCAGAGCCGCCGCCTCTGCGCCGCCGAACAGCCCCATGGTGCCGGTTATATCCAAAAAGGCCTCGTCTATGGAATAGCACTCCACCCGCGGCGTGAATTCCCTCAATATTTCAAATATTCTGGAAGTGGTGCTTAAGTATTTCACCGAATTTCCAACCACTACCTCCGCCTGCGGGCACAACCTCAAGGCCTGTTTCAAGGGCATGCCGGATTTTATTCCGTATTCCCTTGCCTTATAATTTGCCGTGGCGACAATCGTCCGGGTTTCCGGGTCGCCTGACACCACCACAGGCTTCCCTTTCAGAAACGGGTTGCTTCTCTCCTCCACGGAAGCGAAGTAAGCGTCCATATCCACATGAAGAATAACCCTGTCCATGCTCAGCCCTCAACATAAATGCGCTCCAGCATCCACTTCAGTTTCCCCGTATAAAACGACAGCTCGTACATATTGGCGCCGGCCGCCACGGAGAAGTAATAAATCACCTCTTCGCCGTTTTTGTCATGCCAGACGTAATTCACTTTTTCAACCGGATATCTCCTGCCATTCCAGACAAACCACCCCGGCCTGACACCGCTCCTTCCGAATACCGCTCCAACCTCCACGTCTTCAAGGATTTCTTCCGTCATTTTGCAGTTTCCTCTCTTAGCGGTAATACCTGATAAGCCCCGTGACTCTGCCGATTATTTTCACCCTGCCGTCCACCGGTATCGGCTTATAAGCCGGGTTGGCCGGCTCAAGGAAAACCCCCTTCCCCCTGCGCATAAACCTTTTAACCGTGGCTTCGTCCTCAATCAGGGCGATGACTATTTCGCCCTCCCTGCAGGACTCCTGCGGACGCACAACCACATAGTCGCCCTCGCGGATGCCCGCTCCGGCCATACTGTCCCCCTTCACCTTAAGAGCGAAAGTTTTCCCGTCCCCGGCGAGTTTTTCGTCAACCCTTATTTCACCCTCTATGTTTTCCATGGCAAGCTCCGGCTCGCCCGCAATTATCCTTCCGGCTACGGGTATTGACGGATACATGGACTTCCTCAACAGCCTTATGCCGCGCGACACCCCCGGTATGCACTCTATGCATCTCTTGTTCGCAAGGGCTTTCAGGTGGTCCCTTACACTGCCCGTGGAAGAGCATGAAAACCTCTTCCCTATCTCCCGTATCGTCGGAGGATATCCTTTCTCCCTCACGGTTTTCTCGATATAGCCGAATATCTCTTTCTGCCTCTCGGTCAATTCCATGGTTTTCCCCTCCGACATGACTATACCGCACATTTGTGCGGCTGTCAAGGACCACAGGCCTGAGAAAACGGGTAAAGACATATCTGCCGCAACAATATAGGTAGTTACCGTCCGGAAGGATATGTTATCTGCTGCTGATTACGATAAAAACCGCCGTGGCAATGCCTGTAAAATTCCGTCCGCGGTCCTTGTCTTGGCCGCCGCCTCAAGTTCAACGCCGGAAGGCAATTCGTTTAATACCGCCTGCACATTTTCGCCTATTTTTGTATCCCGTTGTTATTGCAGGCCCTTCGGTGGAGAATAGTTTCTGGCTTACGACTGTAAATCCTGCGTCTGCCATTAAAGTTTTAATGCCTTCCGGACTGAAATATTTTTCCGAATATAATTTTTCCGCAATCGTGTTTTCCAGAAAATCCACGACTACTATTTTGCCTCTCTCTTTCAAAATCCTGTTGCACTCCTTGAGTGCGGACAAAGGGTGGGCAATTTCATGCAGGGAATACAGGCTTGTCACCGCTGAAAAACTTCCGTTTTTAAAATTGTTCAAATTCTCCGCATCTCCTTTTACGCATCTGATTTTTGTCTTGATTTCCCGCGGGATTTTTCTTGCAGTGTCCTTAAATTTCTCGCCGTCAATATCCAATCCCACAACATATATGTTCTCACTCCCGGCAAGATATTCAACAAGCCCGCATCCGCCGCATCCTATATCCAGCACCCGTTCGTCCCCGGAAAGGTTCTTCATGATGCCGGCAAAAATCTTGTCTTTCAATTTGCCGTAATAATCAACTTCTTCCCCCGCATCCTTTTTCATAACCTGTTTCCCGCCTTGCCTGATACTTTCTCCTTTCATTCCGGAATTCTGTCTGATGCTTCATACTTTACCAGAAGGTCTTCTTCAGTCAGCAGTATATAATCTCTGCCTTCCATCTTGACTTCAGCTCCGGAAAATTCCTTGTAGACAATCCTGTCTCCCACTGCAACCTCGTCAGTCGCATCTTTTGCGACTGCAATAACCTCGCCTTCCTGAATCTTTTCTCTGGCGCTGTCAGGGATATATATTCCTCCTGATGACTTGCCTTCAGATTCAAACGGCTTTACCAGAATACGCCCGTTAACCGGTCTTATTTTCATATGAACACCTCCTTTCAGGTTGAAAGAATTCTGTCAATTTTTGACTTGTCAAATCCTACTACCAGATTCCCGTCTATATCAATCTGGGGCACAGCCATCTGTCCGCTGCGCCTGGCCAGCCTTTCTGCTGCATTCTGATCGCGGGATATGTCCACCTCTCTAAAAGCAACGCCCTGTTTTCGCAGATATGTCTTAACTAATCCGCAGGCCGGACATCCAGGGCTTGAGTAAACGATTACCCTGCGGACCTTTTTACCCTTATCGCTTTTATGCAGAGACGGATGCGCCCCGCATAAAACCCTGGCATAAAACTGCGAACTTTCAACGCCTTCTATCCGTCTGACAGTTTTCCCGTTTTGCAGTGCCAGTACGGTGGGCACACTGGCAACTCCGAATTGTTTATGCAGCCCTTTAACTTTCTGAACGTCAACGATGTATACCGGCATCCCGCTGTTTTCTTTGTCAAACTCCTCAAGTTCTTTGAGAGAGCGCTTCGCGTTTGGAGAAAAATCCGCATAAAATACCACCACCAAAAAAACCTCGTGCTCTTTTTTTACCTGTTCAAAATGCGATTGGTCTTTTATCCATTCAATCATTGTGAATACTCCCGTGTCTCTCAATTATAATAATCCGGAGTCTTTCATTTTCTCAAGTTCCGCCAGCGTTTGCTCGGCAACAACCTTCTCTTTGTTCCAGTGTTTTATCATTCGCCCCAAACACTTGTTTTTCTCCTGCTCGCTGCCGAGATGCTTTGCACAGAGCTCCATGAACTTTTTTGTCTCTTCTATGTTCACCTTGACATCCTGCGGTATTTTTTCCCCGTCGTGACGGACTGCCTGCTGGGGGCAGACGCTGTGGCATGTACCGCAATGAACGCATCCATCCATATCTATTACTGCAACTGCATCATTGTCGCCCGCCATTGAGATTGCACCCACAGGACATTTATCAACGCAAATTTCACACCCTGTACATTTTTCCTTATCCACCCACGGCATTTTAAACCTCCTCGTAGTTGTAAAGTAGTCTTTGTTTTATTAATTCAAAAAACTCTGGATTTTTTCCTGCTGTGGAATTCCCAGAAAGCGCTTTCAGCCGCCAGAGCTATCGGTTCCTTACCCGGGTCAGGAGACAACTCCGGCTGGCCGGCGCATCTTAAAGTGGTCAAGTCCAGAACGTTTAAACCGCATCTTATTGCCAGAGAAATTACGTCAATATATCTTACAGGGCATTCGGAATCGCTGACTATCTGGCCGCCTATAAGCTTCTGGCTTTTTTTGTCAAATACAAGTTTTACGGCATAAGGCATCCGCCCCCGTATCATTGAGTGCTTGCTTATTGATTCTTCCTTCGCCGTAACCACTTCAATTCCTTCTTTTTTTGCCTCCATTGCGGTAATTCCCGCACCCGCAATAGATTTATCAAAAAACTTGGTGCAAAAACTATTTACAAAGTGGGGGAATTTGATACCGAACCCTAAAATGTTTTTGGCTATGACTCTGCCGGAGATAACTGCATTGGGGCGCAGCTGCCCGAGTGTCGGCTTTCCCGTAACATGATTTTTATATTCTATAAGGTCCCCCCCTGCATATATATCAGGATCGGATGTCTGTAAATATTCATTGACTTTTAATCCCTTTTCCCCGATTTCCAATCCGGCTTTTTTAGCCAATTCAACATTACAGCGGGCGCCTGCAGAGATTACAACCATATCCGCATCTATTTTTTCCCCCGAGGTTAAAAAGACCTTTTCAACGCTGTCATTACCCTCAATTTCCGTTAACCTCTGATTCAGCTTCAGTTGAACCCCATGTTCCTGCATATACGCCTGTACGGATTCAGACATATCCGGGTCCAGAATATTTGACATAATATGCCCGCACATTTCAATAAGGGTGACCTTTAATCCCTGCCGGGAAAGCAGATAGGCCTTTTCAACCCCTATGGCGCCTGCCCCCAGAAGAACGGTATTCCTTACCCGCCTTGAATTTATCCAGTTAAGAATATTAATGGCATCGTCGCTTGAACGGAGGGTAAAAACTCCCTTCAGGCCAATGCCCGGGATTGGAGGAATAACGGGCTTTGCACCGGTTGCCAAAACGAGTTTATCGTACAAATAGGTGCTTTTTTCAGATGTTGTAACGGACTTTTTTACCGGGTCTATCGCTGTTGCCGCGGCATTTACAAGTTTTATCCCCTTTTCTGTAAATATACTGTCGTCTTTATAAGAAGGGTCAACCATTACGTCCCCGCAGCAGATATACGGGGTGGCACACCGCGTCAGGAGGCCTCTTTCCTGAGGCTCCCGGATGATGACCACATCAACAGAAGGGTCTAATTTCTTTATCATCAGGGCGGCTAATGCTCCGCAGCCCGAACATCCGATTACAGCAACTTTTTTAACCTTCGGCATTTTTCTCTCCCCTTTAATTTTCATGGTATGTTAAATTTGGCTGTGTTTTTATTTTTTTCTCCCTCTCCCTTGATAATATTGTTACTTCTGCAAGATATTTCTGTTAAAATACATGTTGCCGGCTACCATATACTGGAATTCCGTCCCTTCAAGCTCATTGGGCTTTGTGTGGCGGGCAAAAACGGCTATTCTCTCGGCATCAGCTCTTCTCCTTTTTGAAAGAAGCATGTCTCTTGCCCCTGCCAGAGCGCCATTTCCGAACCTGACAAACTTATTTTTATCTATTGGCGGATATAATCCGATTTTCATTGCATTGGAAACGTCTATGAAATTACCGAATGCCCCCGCCAAAAATATTTTTGAAACATTGTCGTAGCTTGTTCCGAAATACTTGACCAGCAGGTCCTGGTCCGTACGCAGTCCGGCCTTGGCCATTATCAACTGGTTTATGTCATCCTGCGAAATAGACAACCCATCGGTTATCCGGTAAGGCGAGCCAATCCTCGCCCTTTCGTCCATAACTCCAATGCGCAGAAGTTCGGCGAGCAAATCTATCACCCCGGAACCGCAGACTCCCGCCGCAGGCTTTCCCCCGAGAGTGGCGTATTCCAATTTGCCGTTGTCCGACCACACGTTTGTTATCGCCCCTTCTACGGCTCCGACGCCGCAGCTTATCTGATACCCTTCATAGGCCCCGCCGGCCGCACAGGAAGCAGTCATTATTTTATGCCTGTTTCCAATCACAACCTCTCCGTTGGTTCCTATGTCTATAATCATCTCTATATCGCCGCTTTCATACAGCCTTGTGGATATTATATCGGCCAAGCAATCGGCTCCTGCATGGCCTCCGATAAGGGGAGGTCCGTAAACCCTGGCTTCAGGGTTAAAGCTGAAACCCATACCTGAAGCGGAGAGCGTCACAGGCTTCTTGTCCGATGGTTCAAAAGGCATGACCGCCAGCGGGCTCGGGTCCTGTCCGCAAAAAATACTTCTCATTATGCTGTTTCCGACAATAACAACATCATAAATATATTTATTTATTGAATCAGCCGCAACCTTGAGATTTTCTTCCATTTCTTCAAGACTGCTTTTTATGCCGTTAACCACAACCGCCTGAAGTTCTTTTAAACCGCCTTCGTGGGTCATGGCATAGCCGCCCCTTGAAATTACGTCGTTTCCATAAGCAATCTGAGGGTTTTTACTGGCGATAGTTCCTATGTTTTTGCCTGTCTCCAGGTCTACAACCTGCATTACCAGAGTGGTTGTTCCTATGTCTACAGCCAGCCCCAGCATCCTGCCCTTGTAACTTCCGAGCTCTTCCCCTGTGTGATAAAACACCTTGCCGTCTTTTCTGAAAACGCAGGGAGAAATTTCAACGCCCGTATCAATACTTTCAGTCAGGATGGTGTATTTCCCGAAATCCCTGATAAAAATTTCAATGTCGGAATCATCCCGTGCAACTCTTGCCTGGCAGGCCAGTCTGTATCCCGGCGTCAATTTTGCCCTGTCAAGAAACTTCTGTTCGGCCGGTGTAATTTTCGTTAATGAGGACAATCCTTTTTCAACCCTTATCAAGTCTTTCTCGCATCTCCCCTGTCCGCCGCACTCACTGTTAATTTCTATGCCGCCCGCACGCCTTATATGTTCCAGCACTGTCCGGCCTACAACAAGATTTATCCCTTTTTTTCTCCCTGTCTCATACTGGGGGAAATACATCTTTCCCATTTTACCTGCCTCCTTATATAAAAAAATTTTTATTGCATCATCTCAATTTGACTTGACAATTACCCTCTTTAAGTTATAATTATATTATAATATTAGAATGTTTGCAAGGGAGGATAATGTATAACAGCAAATACAGAGAGATTTCTGATTTTTTCAACGCCCTTTCCCATCCGGTACGGGTTGAGATAGTTGCAGAACTGTTGAACGGGCAGAAATGCGTAAGCGATATGAGGGAACTTATAAAGGTAAACCAGCCTAATGTGTCCCAGCATCTTTCTGTTTTGAAATCGGCAGGGGTTGTTGACTGGGAGCAGACAGGCAAAAGAAAATGCTACTTCTTAAAAAACCCTGCCCGGCTGAGAAAAATTTTAAATTCTATGAAGGAGAAAAAAAATGTTTCAGGCGGATAAGGAAAAATGCATAGGCTGCGGCGATTGCGCCAAGGTCTGTCCCGTTAAGGCAATATCAATAGAAGATGACAAGGCAGTCGTCAGCGATAAATGCGTTGATTGCGGCAGATGCGCCCAAGTCTGCCCTGTTGGAGCAATTTATCCCGTGGCAGTAAAACCTCAAAATTTCTATCCCGGCCCGGGTCAAGGATTTCCCTTTTCGCCCTTCGGCGCAGGAGGCGGCCAAGGAAGAGGTATGGGAAGGGGAAGAGGAATGGGCCGCGGCCCCCGAGCCGGAAGGGGCGGAGGCAGAGGCGGCGGAAAGCGGTAAACCCGCTTTTTTCATAGTATTATCCGGTCAGGAAATTTCCGAACCCCGCATAAAATCTGCAGTTATTCGTGCATTTACTGCCAGATTGGAAGAACCCTTAACATGCATGCCGAAAGAAAACCGTTCTATAACCCGAAAGAGCTGCCAAAATCCGTGTAGAGTGTCAGGCTTTAGACCTCTCTTGATAGATTTCATGGCACAACTTTGCCCCAAAACCAACTCGCCCTTTTACTCTGTTCCAGCAGGGATTCAAACTGCTCCGGAGAGGAATGAGAACATGCAGAATTATTGGTAACCTTTGTATATTTTCGAAAAAACAATATACTGTTACGGTAAGTAATTCAGGTTAAGTAATTCGGACCGAGGAAAAAATGTTTGATATTGGAAATAAGATTCCTATGCTTTCCAGCATTGAGTTGAATGCGATTTTTCTGCTTGGCTTGATTCTCTTTGTCGGCATAATGGGCGCAAGGAGTTTTCAAAAACTCAAATTACCGCAGGTTGTAGGATATATCATAGTAGGAATTATCCTGGGACAGTCCGGTTTAAATATAATAAATAAAGAGATTATTGAAACCTTTGTACCGTTTAACTATTTCGCGCTGGGAATTATAGGATTCACAATAGGCGGAGAACTCAATACGGAAGTCTTCCGGCGCTACGGCAGGCAATTTGTAATAATATTATTGGCAGAAGGATTAACGGCTTTCTTCGCGGTGTTTCTTCTTGTGGGCATTCTGGGAACATTTATTCTGGGAAACAGCGCATACGCATGGGCTCTCGGGTTATTACTGGGGGCTATTGCCTCCGCCACTGCTCCTGCTGTTACCGCCAATGTCCTCTGGGAGTACAAGGCTCGCGGGCCCCTGACCACAACAGTTCTGGGGATAGTGGCATTGGATGACGGACTGGCGCTGATATTGTTTGCTCTCGCCAGCAGTATTGCCGCCGTAATACTGGGAGCCAACCCATCCTTGTCTTCCGCAATATCCCGGGCCGTCTATGAAATCGGAATGGGAATTTCTGTCGGATTGATATTCGGCCTGGGTCTCATACAGATTCTAAGGAAATATGCGGAAAAAGACAAGATTCTGGTTTTTTCTTTATGCGGCATACTTTTTGCGCTGGGGCTGGCATTGATAATGAAGATAGACATGTTATTGGTAGCGATGACTATGGGCGTTATTCTGATAAACAGGGAGCCCCGCTTGAGCAGGGATGTATTTAAATTGGTTTCCGGGTTTGCAATGCCTTTTTACATACTGTTTTTCGTGCTTGTAGGAGCGAAATTCAATGTGCATACTACAACCGCAAAGGCTATCGCTCTCGTTTTGATTTACCTCTTAAGCAGGACCGCGGGTAAAATGGCTGGAGCCTCCTTTGGTGCAAAAATTGCAGGCGCGAGCAAAACCGTCCGTAAATATCTGCCTTATTGCCTCTTAGGCCAGGCAGGCGTTGCTATCGGTCTTTCCATTCTTGCATATCAGCACTTTCCGGGAATGATAGGCAGCTCCATAATTGTCGTAGTAACCCTCGCTACATTTGTATCCGAGATTTCAGCGCCTCTCTGTGTCAGATATGCCGTTGTCAATGCGCAGGAAGCCGGGTTGAATATAACCGAGGATGATGTGCTTAGCAAAACAAAGGTCGGCGAGGTGATGGATAAAAACCCTCCAAGGGTATATGAAAACACGCCGATTAAAGATATTCTGGATATTTTCGGCGAAAGCAGTTATCAAACCTATCCGGTAGTCAACAGGGGCAATACTTTAAGAGGAATCATTACCATTGAGAGTATAAGGAAAGCATTCGCTTACAGCGAAATGGGGAGACTTATTATTGCCCATGATATCATGGAACCGGCGGCAACAAGGCGGATATCCACGGATTCTTCCCTTCTGGAAGCTGAAGAGATTATGGATAAGTATGGCGTTGATTATCTGCCCATTGTCAACGGAAAGTCGATTTTAGAGGGTTTTATGGAAAAACGAGACATACACAGGTTTGTTTCTTCCAGATTAATCAAGGTCAAGGAAGAATTAGATTCAAGGGGCTGATTCCTGCATGGCTCCGGCGTCAGAGAGAAAAAAAACATGACTACATTTCCCAGGGGGGGAACAATAAGCCCAACACCTTTTTAACCGACCAGTCCCTCTGCGGCTTAAGCCGTCTTATTACTGCAAGCAGGAAAAAAAGGACCAGGAGCATTATCTGGAAATAGGTGCGATATAAAGGCAGTCCTTCCAGACCAAATATGCCGAGAATGTACAGAATGCCGCCGCCCAAGAACGCACCGGAGATACCTGCAGCAACTCCCGACAAAATACGCATGATAAGTATGCTGCCAACCCTGTGAGAATCTTCAACAACATTGAGAAAAGCGTGGCTGAGACAGATAATAATCCCCGTTTTACAAAAGCCGGCGGTGAAAAAGGATAATAGAGCGGGGACCATGAGAAAGTCAGCCGGGGAGAAGGCCCAGTAAGATGTCACAATAAAAAGCCCTATAACATACAGGATTAAAAGAGACCTTGGCCCTGCCCTGTCTGCAATAAAGCCGTTTATCGTGGCTGATAAAATTCCGCCTATAAGCAGGAACGCAGAAAATACGAGTACTGTGAAATCCGATACTCCGTAGCCGTTTTTTACAGATATAATCATAAAGGGAACTATAAGAGTGAAGGCGACAAATCCCGCACACCATGCAAACAAAAGCCTGCGGGTCTTTTCAAATTTCCAGATACCGGATAACGAGTAGGACAAAGGCCTCTGCGCCGAAATTCTCGGAGCGCTTGATTCCGGGATGCCTGCAAGTACGGTGCTGGCATAAAACCCTGCAATACAGCCGCTGATAAGAATCAGCTGGTAAATCCATAAGGCATCGCTGTATTTCAATATAAATGCTATAAGCAGCATGGTAAGCAAGTGTGTAATATTGATTCGCATCGTAAATCCGGAAAGGAAAATCCCCCGTTCAGCCGGATCGGTAATTTCGCCCGCCAGCGGCGTGGCAGCAATTGAGCCGATACTGCGAAACAGGGCAAAGCCGAAAGCCCCTGCCATGATAAGGGTTGTAACTGCCTGCTGCGATACTGCCTTTCCTGCCTGCGGCGCAATGACCATTAAAGATGCCGACACATAGCGGAAAAACCAGCCGAGCGCCCATGTCTGCGCCAACCCTATACGTGATACCATTGTTTTTCCTGCTACCATGAAGGGCATTGATAAGTGGACAAAAGAGGCCAGTACCGCAACCGCAGGCGCGCTTAAACCATTACGGATGGCATATAGGATAAGGATGCTTTCAAGCAGGCAGGCCACCGATATACCGTTAAGCAAACCGAATTTGAGATATAAACGCCGGCCTTCTGCTTTTTCTTGCAGAGTAAGAGACAAGGCAAAGTTTTTTTCTTTTAAAAAACGGCTTTTGGTTTTTACCATTTAAATAATGCGGTACATTAATTGAGTTATTTTTTTCGGCGGTTTTTAAAACTTTATTGATGATTGCTTCACGGAATAACAGTATATCACCGTACTCCTGCTTTGTCTATCTTCTTCCTCTTGCCGCCATATAAAGATGTAACCCGCAGGTATACAAAACAAGAAAAATTTAAACAGCCGGCAGGAAATTCAACATTTTCGTATTCCGCCGCAAAGTTGCCACCCATAACGGTAAGGTTGCCGCCTGAAACGGTGATGGCTTCCGCCGCAAATCAGAGCTTGCTTTTAACCTCCCGAGAGATTAAAATAGACGAAAGGTTTTTCCCAATGAAATGAAAATGAAAAACACACCCTTCCTGTCCAAGAGCAAATATGTAGATGGGCTTAAATGCCTTAAGCTTCTGTGGTATGAGTATAACCGCAGGGAAGAGATACCGGAGACAGATGACGGGACAACGGCTTTATTTGAGCAGGGCAAAGCCGTCGGAAAGCTGGCGCACAAACTCTTTCCCGGAGGAATCCTGCTGGAAAGGGACGCAGAGCCGGAAAAGCAGGCTGAAAAATCCCTGAAAGCCGCCAGCCTCGGAAAACCGCTGTTTGAAGCGGGGTTTATCTTCAACCGGTTATACGCCCTGGCAGATATCCTTCTACCTGTTTCCGGTGGTGTCTGGGACCTTATAGAAGTTAAAAGCGCAACTTCCGTCAAAGAAGTATATTGCCGCGATGCGGCATTCCAGAAACATGTATATGAAGGCGCAGGACTGCGTATCCGGAAGTGTTATATTATGTATGTAAATAATCAATACGTAAGGCAAGGCGATATAGACCCTGAAAGATTGTTGACCAAAGAAGACATTACAAGACAGGTAGATGCTATTATTCCGTCTGTGGAAGCAAATGCCCAACAGATGCTTCAGGCTATACGGGAACACACTTGTCCCGATATAAAAATCGGACAGCATTGCAATTCTCCATACCCGTGTCCTCTTGAAAGCGTTTGCCGGGACTTTCTCCCCCGGGATGGAAATGTTCTTTGCCTGGTTTCGCCCGGAAAAAGGCCGTATGAACTGATAGAAAAAGGAATATACAGCATATCCGATATTCCCGGTGACGGCGGCCTTAATGAAAAACAGAAAATCCAGGTTGAATGCCATAAGACAGGACAGCCGCATATCAATAAAGGCGGGATAAAGCAATTCCTCAATACGCTTAAATACCCCCTGTATTTCCTTGATTTTGAGACCATCGCCCCTGCAATACCCGCCTATGACAACTCAAGGCCGTATGAAACAATCCCCTTTCAGTATTCCCTGCATATTGTCAGAAAAGAGGGGATGGAGCCGGAGCATCACTCATACCTTGCGCCCGGTAATAAAGACCCGCGGCCCGAGATATTGAAGCGGTTGAAGCAATTGCTTGGGAATTCCGGTTCTGTCATTGCCTATAACGCCGCATTTGAGAAGACTGCCATGAGGAAGGCTGTTGAAATATATACCGAGTACAGGGAATGGCTAAAATTGATAGAAGAGCGGGTTATTGACCTGCTGACCCCTTTCCGCAGTTTTCTTTACTACCACCCCTGCCAGGAAGGAAGCGCTTCCATCAAAAACGTCCTTCCCGCGATGACAAACTCCGGTTATTCCTATATGGAAATCGCTGAAGGCGGCACGGCAAGCATTGAATATTCCAGAATAACCTTCGGGGAAGACGTTCCTGAAGAAGAACGGCAGCGCATCCTCTCCGCTCTTGAAAAGTATTGCGCTCTCGATACAAAAGGCATGATAGAAATAGTGGATGAACTAAGAAAACTATGCAGATAGAGATTACGGAACAATTCCAGCAGGCTATAGACCTTATAGAACATGGCAATAAGAATGTTTTCATTACCGGCAGGGCGGGCACCGGCAAATCCACTCTTTTAAGATACCTGAGAACTATTACATACAAAAAGGCGGTTGTCCTCGCTCCCACAGGCGTTTCAGCTCTCAACGTGCAGGGGCAGACCATCCACTCCTTTTTCCGGTTCAAGCCCGATATTACCCTTGATAAGGTAAAAAAAATAGTCAAAAACCCTGCCGACAATATCTACCAGAAGCTTGACACCGTAATCATAGACGAGATATCCATGGTAAGGGCGGATATACTTGATTGCGTTGACAGGTTCATGCGGCTCAACTGCAGCAGGGTCAGCCCGTTCGCAGGCAAGCAGATGGTATTTTTCGGAGACCCTTACCAACTGCCTCCGGTCATCACCCCGACAGAGAGAAAAATATTCAAGGGCAAGTATTCCTCGGGCTACTTTTTCTCCGCCGACGTGATGAAGGAGATTTCCTTTGACATAGTGGAACTGGACAGGATATTCCGGCAGACCGACGAGGGTTTCATAAGGATACTCAACAGCATAAGAAACAATACGGTTACAGACACGATGCTTGATGAACTTAATACTCGCTGCATGCCTGAATTTGAACCTGATAGAGACAGCTTTTTCATCTCACTTACAACAAAAAACGACAAGGCGCTGGCGATGAATGAAAGAAGGCTGGCGAAGCTTCAGGGAAAGGAATACACATTTGAGGCGGAGATTAAGGGGAAGTTTGAGAAAGCCGCGTATCCCACCGACAAGGTTTTTCGCCTGAAGGAAAACGCACAGGTAATGATGCTTAACAACGACCAGCAGAAACGCTGGGTCAACGGAAGTATCGGCAGGATAATCATGGTAGAGCCGGAAGGAGAAACAATCATCGTCCAGTTGCTCGGCGGTAAAACAGTTGACGTGACTCCTTACGAATGGGATATATTCCGCTACGTCTATGATGAGGATACAGACCAAATTGATACGGAACAGGTAGGCTCTTTCAAACAGTATCCTTTGAGGTTGTCATGGGCGGTGACTATCCATAAAGCGCAGGGCAAGACATTTGACAATGTGATACTGGACATAGGCGCCGGGGCGTTCACTCCAGGGCAGGTATATGTCGGCTTGAGCAGGTGCGTATCCCTTGAAGGGCTGGTGCTGAAGAAAAAGATACGGAAACAGGATATCTTCATAGACTGGAACGTGGTGAAGTTCATGACGGGATACAGATACGCCATATCGGAAAAGGAAATGCCGGTTGAAAAGAAAATAGAGATTATAAAAGATGCCATAAAAAAGAAGAGCGAACTGGAGATAATATACCTGAAAAAGAACGACGAGAAATCCATGCGGGTAATCCTGCCGGAATGCGTGGGGAAGATGGAGTTTATGGGTAAGAGCTTTACGGGAATAAGAGCATTTTGCCGCAAGAGCAACGAAGAGAGAACCTTCCGCGCAGACAGGATTCTGTCTCTCCGGTTGTTATAGAGGTTTGTTTCTCTCAACGGATTATATTAATATCCCTTTTGTCCGAATCTCTCCAGGGGCTTCTCCATCCAGCAATAGACCTCTTCCCGCTTTTGAAGAAATTCCGCAATATTCCCATTCTATCCCCCTCGGAATTCATTCAAGCGGTCAATATATGACCAATTCCAGTTCCACCGCTCCCTTTCTAAAAAAAGTCAACAAGGTCCCTCTCAGTTTCTGAATAGATTTGTCACACTTCCAAGACTCACAGAATGAACCTTCAGACTTGGAAACGGCGGAAAGCCCTGTGGCTGTGGGGAGTGCGAGGGGGGGGAGTTGAACCCCCATGCCTTGCGGCACTGGATCCTAAGTCC
>JAFGKM010000022.1 GCA_016928555.1 Candidatus Omnitrophota bacterium
AAAAGAAGGGGATGTTCCATTAACGTATTGTCAATGCCTGAAAAACTAATATGTCCTTCTTGTTTTTCAAGGAAAAACTTTTGCGTAGTACGTTGAGGAAGCCGGCCGACGCAGGCAACAAAGCTATATGTGTGAAATCAAACCGGTATAAGAATATACTTAAAGGCATGTCGGAATAAGGGATATGTTGATCAAATGTTATTACGGTTATAATTCCGCCTTTTGTGTTGGCAAAGTCAGAAGGTTTCTATTATCTCGTCAATGGAAAACAAAGAGGTTTTTAGTTCTGCGGATTCTTTTACTGGATGTCCTTGCCGCCTGTGTGGTTGTCAAGCCATTAGGCTCACCGGATCGTCGGCGCAAGGGAAATACTCATCGTAATCCTGCAGATAGAGGTAAAAAGCGAGACCGAATTGCCGCATGTTATTCATACAGACGGCCTGCCTGTTTTTTTCACGTGCTTTTGACAGCGCAGGCAGTAACATAGATGCAAGGATTGCTATGATAGCCGTCACTATCAGCAGTTCTATCAAGGTGAAGCCGTTGCCGTGTTTATCCGCCGTCTTTCGTCCTCTTCCGGCTGAAGGCAGGTGAAAAACCATATCAGGCGCTTTTCAGTTTTTCAAGAATCAGAGCGGATACCTTTTTGCCGGAGAGCAGCATTCCTCCGAATATGGCGCCCATCCGGTGCGAGCCGGCCACGGCATTGGCCGCCATGCCGCAGACAAAAAGTCCCGGAGAAACCTCTTTTGTGTTTTCTGCAAGTGCTTTCTCTCCCCTTTCCGCCCACATTGATTTTTCGCCGGCAACCTTGATGCCGCCGGTTTTCTTTTCTACCAGCCTGCATACTTCACTTTCGTGCCCCGTCGCATCCACCACAACCTTCGACTTAATCCCCAGGGGGTCAACGTGAAGGCGGGCGATGTCAACCGCAGACCAGTTTAAAACCGCTCCGGTTATCCGGTTGTCTCTTACCACGACGTCTTCCACGCTGATAAGATTGAATATCTTGACGCCGGCTTTTACCGTTTTGAAGGATATGCCTGACATTGTCTCAACGGCATCAGCAGTGTACAGTCCTTCTGCATATTTCTTCAGGGTTATGCCGAACTCTTCCATGATGGATTTTGCCTCTTCCTGTACGACGATGTTGTTGAACATCATCCCGCCCGCAGGCATGCCGCCGCCGACCTTAAGGTGCCGCTCAAAAACGGCCACCCTGCGTCCGGCGGATGCAAGGTAATACGCACAGACAAGCCCTGAAGGACCTGCACCCGCGACGGCAACGTCCACATCAAGGTTTGAAAGCAACTCTTTAAAGTACGTTTCAATAATTGCCTTTGAAATAATCTGTTCTTCCATGTCTCTCCTTTTTTCTTGAGATGTTCAATGGTTTTATTTTGACGGGAGTTTATTCCCTCTGAAAAGAGAGATTTTATCAGAAAAAGGGAGAACGGGCAAAAACGAGCCACACTTTCAATATTGAAAGCATTTTCTCAATGTCTTCCGGCTTTTCCTCAATAGTCAGTCCGGCAGATACTTGAGTAGGCGGAAACCCGAGAATATCATTATCAGCGATATGATAACAGGAAGGATAACCGGAGATACCCAAGGGCAGGGTATCAAGAAGAGGATATCCATGGTGAGCAGGTTTTCCGGCCAGCGGAGCCGGAGATACAGAAATATATAATAAAAGATATCCCAGATGCCGAAAGCGATTAAGAATCCGGCGATTCTTTCCCGCAGATTTTTTCCGAAGAAGAAGGCGACCGATAGAAGCATTACGATTGTTGCGAATTCACGGGTCTGTTCGCTCCACATTATTCCCGCATTTGCGACAAACAGGCATAAATCCCTGTAAGAGGAAAGGCGCGGCCAGTCGGACATTGCGGGAAGCCGGCGTAAATATACCACTACCATTGCTTCCACATACGCCATGGCAACGGCAAAGACGGTCAATACTGCTATATTTTTCTTATTTTTACTTTTTGCGATTGGTTGCGACATTTTAGATATTTAAGGTTGTTAATCAGCAAGGAAATAACTTACGTAGGTAACGACGCGGACCGTTTTCTTCTCCGGTGTGCCCTGGTCCCTGTCCGTTATGTCAAAAAGCCCCTGTGAGGCGCTGCTTATCTTCCCCAGTTTGCTCTCTGAATCCTCCGCAAACTTCTCCGCCGCGGCGCGGGCATTCTTCGTGGCTTCCTCAATCATCTCCGGTTTTATATTGTTCAGCCCCTTGAAGAGATACTGCGTCCTGTTCTCCCAGTTTGACGCCACCAGAACGATTCCTTTGCCCACCAGCGAACCGGACTGCTCTATGGTCTTTTTTACGCGGGCGACGTCGGTTGACCGGAGCGTTACGGTCGCCTCCGCCATGTATTTCGGCTTGTCCTTTACCGATTCATTGCCGTATGCCCTTGTTTTAAGGTCCACTATGCTCGGGGCGGAATATGAAATCTCTTCTGCGCTGAAGCCGGCATCGGTGAGGAAGCGGGAAACAATCTTGCGCTTGCCGGTAATGCGGTTGTACAGGTCGGTCAGGTCATCGCTTGTCTCCTGAAAGGTAATCGGCCAGATGGCAAGGTCGGCATCAACGTCGCGCTCGGCAAGGCCTCGCACGCTCACCACGCTCTGCGGCCGCCTGCTCTGTTTGAGAGATATTCCGAGGTAGATGCCAGCGATTGCAATGCCCAGCCCGATGCAGAGTCCAAGCGTCAGTGCAAAAGCCAAAGACTTTTTCTCCATATTATGCTTACCCTCCTATCTGGTTCATTCATCTCGAAGGCAAGGTTAAATACTCTCTTATTTCTCTCTTTTCAGGGCGAGCATTACAAAGAGGAAATTGATTATACCGAGAGGAAGCCATATCGCCCCCATTGTTTTCAGGGTTCTGTTCTCCGCCGCAATCCCGGCTATTAGAAAAATTAACCCTATCGCGACAAAAGTAGAAGCGGAGATAATAAAACCTGCCTTTTGCATTTTTTGCATAGATTCCCTTTCTAAGATATTTTATCCCCGCTGACTGAAATGTCAAGCCGATTAAACCGGATTGCTGTCTTTTGCCTGTTTTGCAGGCGGGTGGTATCATATTATCCGCATGGATAAACTGACGTACGTTTTGAGCGTTGTGGTTGGAAGGGACGGCCTTCCCTGCCCGGCAGTCTGCCTTGCGGTTAGGGACGAACTGTGGTACCTGTTTCAGGACGGAGTCGGCCTCTGCTTCAGGAATATGGAGAGGGGTGTTACGCATGATTATACCGCGGCGGCGATGAAGGGAAAGAAGTTCGGGATATACCGCGAAATGATCCTGAAATGGAATCGGATAAGCCTGATACTGAAAGGCGCAAGCGACGACGAGGTAAAGAAGATTCTTGTTGAATCAAGGAAGTCCGCCGAAACTGCCAGCGCGGCAAAATCTGACTTTCTCGCCAACATGTCCCACGAATTGAGGACGTCGCTCAATTCAATCATCGGGTTTTCAGAACTGATGCTTGATAATATGACAGGGGAACTTACCGGAAAGCAGAGGGAGTATGTTGCGGACATACTTGAAAGCGGAAAACACCTGCTGGAGCTGATAAACGATATCCTTGACCTCTCAAAGATAGAAGCGGGCAAGATGGAGCTGGAGCTTGAGGAGTTTTCGCTTAAAGACCTTATTCTGCGCAGTGTAAGCATGTTCAAAGCAAAGGCGCTGAAGCACAATATCAATGTAACCGCAGACATATCCGATAACGTAGGAAATGTACTGGCGGACGGTACGAAGATAAAACATGTCATTTTCAACCTTTTGAGCAACGCCCTGAAATTCACGCCCGACGGCGGACAGGTCGGGATAGCCGCGAAGAAGACGGCTAAAGAAATTTCTATTGAGGTCCGGGATACCGGAACAGGCATTGATAGAGAAGATATCCCGAAATTGTTCAATCCCTTCCAGCAGATAGGGAAAACGCCTGCGGAGGTGCAGGAGGGTACGGGGCTGGGACTTAACCTCAGCAAGCGGCTGGTGGAACTGCAGGGCGGAAAAATATGGGCGGAGAGCGAAGCGGGAAAGGGCTCAAGGTTCAGTTTTACGATACCGGTGAGAGAATAGGCGATGGCAAAAATACTGATCGTGGAAGACAATGAAATCAACCTGAAGCTGTTCAAGCGCATTGTTTCTTCCATGGGGCACGAAACGCTTACCGCGAATAACGGCAGAGAGGGGATAGAAATCGCCGCAGAGAATCTTCCAGACATGGTGCTTATGGATATAAAGATGCCCGTAATGGACGGCAGTGAAGCGATGAAGGTCTTGAAAGCCGGAGAAAAAACAAAGAAAATTCCGGTGATAGCCGTTACTGCTTACGCGATGAAGGGAGACAGAGAGCGGTTTCTTGGCGAAGGGTTTACCGATTATATCGCCAAGCCCGTCAACAGGGAAGAGTTCATAAAAACGGTTAAAAGCGTCCTTGGAGAAAATAATGGATAAGGGAAGACAGCCAAGAGTTCTTATAGTAAACGACAGCGGCGCGGAACTGCGCCTGATGGAGGCGCTTCTGCAAAACGAAGGATACCTTTTTGAAGCGGCGGAGAACGGGCCTGAAGCTATAGAAAAAACGGGGAAATTCCTTCCTGACTTGATTCTTCTTGATATCCTTATGCCGGGCATGGACGGTTTTGAGGTATGCAGGAAGCTAAAAGAATCTCCCGGCACACGCTATATCCCCGTTGTGTTTGTTACCGTACTTGAGGACAAGGAAACGCGGATCATGGGGCTTGAATGCGGAGCGGTTGACTTCATTACAAAGCCGATAGACAGAATAGAGTTTATGATGCGGATAAGGAACCTCCTTAAAATAAAGGAATTTGAAGATTTCCTGAAGAGGCACGCCGAAATACTACGGCAGGAGGTGGATAAACAGACAGGGAAACTGAAGGAGACCGTTGAAAAACTTCAGAAGACCACTGAAGACGTTATCAGGATGATGGCAAAGATGTCGGAAATACGGGACCCGTACACGTCGGGGCACCAGCGCAGGGTTGCCGAACTCGCACAGGCGATTGCGGAAGAAATGGGGCTTGACAAAGATACCGTAAAAAACATCCTTATGACCGGTTTGATACACGATGTCGGCAAAATTGCCGTACCCATAGAACTGCTGACAAAGCCCGGGAAGCTTTCCGATATGGTCTTCAGCATAATAAAAACTCACAGCAGGGAGGGAGCAGACCTTGTCAAGGGTGTTGACCTGCCATGGCCTGTTGCGGATATACTTATCCAGCACCATGAACGGTTAAACGGAAGCGGGTATCCCGAAGGGCTGAAAGGCGGTGAAATCAGGATAGAAGCAAGGATACTCGCGGTTGCGGATGTCGTTGAGGCGATGAGCTCCCACCGGCCCTACAGGCCTGCGCTCGGAATTGAAAAAGCGCTGGAGGAGATAAGAACAAACCGCAGCATACTTTATGACCCGGACGCCGTGAATGCGTGCGAGAAGGTTATCCGGGAAGGCAAGGTTAAACTGGACGTTTAATTATAAAAACACGCCTCCTGAAAAAATCTCTCGGAATTTATTCTTCTCCGGTAAATCCCCGGTAATGGCAGCGGATAAGATACAGCGGTTGTATGGCATGCGGATTTTTGAGGCAATCCTGATTGTGTTATAATAAACCTTTAAAACGAGGGGGAATTAAATGAAGATTGTCGTGTGCATAAAACAGGTTCCGGATACTTTTGAGGTCAAGATAGACCCGGAGACCAAGAGGATTGTGAGGGAGGGAGTGGAAAGCATAATCAATCCTTATGACAACTATGCGATAGAAGAAGCGGTTAGAATTAAGGAAAGGTTCGGAGGCACGGTGACTGCGGTATCCATGGGCCCGCCCCAGGCGGAAAAGGCGTTGAGGGATACCATTGCGATGGGAGCCGACGACGCGGTTCTTTTGAGCGACAGGCAGTTTGCCGGAAGCGACACTCTGGCTACTTCCTACATACTAAGCTGTGCTATAAGAAAGATGGGGGATGTGGACGTTATAGTATGCGGCAGGGAGACTTTAGACGGGAGCACCGGACAGGTGGGCCCGGAGATTGCCAACCATCTTTCAATCCCGTACGTGACCTACGTGAGCAAAATTACAAACATATCCGAAGGCGTTATGGAGTGCACGCGCCTTATGGAAGACCACTATGAGGAACTGAAGGCCGGACTGCCGGTTCTTATTACGGTTATAAAGGAGATAAACCAGCCGCGAATCCCGTCGCTCAAGGGCATGATGAAGGCAAAGAAGGCGCAGATTAATCTCTGGCAGTGCGGGAACGTGGAAGGAGAGCCCCGCCATTACGGGCAGGACGGTTCTCCCACGAGAGTCGTGGACGTGTGGACCGAGCAGATGCAGAAGTCCGGCAGGAAGGTTGAAGGGGATGCGGAGGAGCTTGCCTCCGCCCTTATGAGCGAACTTAAAAACCTGGGGGTCTTGTAAAATGGCGCTGATTAAAATATTTCACGATAAGTGCACTTTGTGCAAACAGTGTATTGACGAGTGCCCTTTTGCGGCGATAGAGATAAAGGACGGGAAACTTTATATCAATGAAAACTGCACCCTGTGCGGGCTTTGCGTGAAGGTTTGTCCGGAAAACGCACTGGAAAAAGAAGAGAAAGCGGCTTTTAAGACGGACTTGAATTACTATAAAGGCATCTGGTTCTTCGCGGAAAGCAGGGACGGGAAATTATCGCATGCCGCCTACGAGATGCTTAACGCCGCGCTTAAGCTTAAAAAGGACCTAGGCGAGCCGGTTGCGGGAGTTCTGATAGGCAGTAATGTCGCCGGCCTTGCCGGCGAGCTCGGCAAACGCGGGGCGGACAAGGTGTACGTAGTGAAAGGCCCGGAGTTGGAACACTTTCAGGAGGAATCATATGCCATGGCTATGGCGCAGGCGGTTTCAAAATACCTGCCCAACATCGTTCTTGCCGCCGCCACGATGATAGGCCGCTCTTTCATCCCTTCTGTTGCGGCCAGGGTAAGGACGGGGCTGACTGCGGACTGCACCGACATAGGGATTGACGGGGAAACGAAACTGCTAATACAGACAAGGCCTACCTTCGGCGGGAACCTCATGGCAAGAATCGTATGCAAAAACCACAGGCCGCAGATGGCGACCATAAGGCCCAAGATTTTTGACGAGGCGCCGGTCATAAGCAATGACGGCAATCCCGAGGTTATAGAGGAAAAGTTTGATGCTTCCGGCCTGAAGAACATGGTTCAGATTATCGGCAAGGAGAAGGTTGAGAATACCGTGGACCTTCAAGAGGCGGAAGTGATTGTTTCTGGCGGAAGGGGCATAAGAGACCCCAAAAATTTTGCGATGATAAAAGAACTTGCGGATGCTCTGGGAGGAGCCGTGGGGGCCTCAAGAGCCGCGGTTGATTCGGGATGGATACCGTATCCGCACCAGGTCGGACAGACGGGAAAAACCGTTAAGCCGAAAATATATATCGCCTGCGGTATTTCAGGCGCAATCCAGCACCTCGCCGGGATGCAGACGTCGGACTACATAATTGCGATAAACAAGGACCCGGACGCTCCGATATTCAGGGTAGCAAATCTGGGGCTGGTAGGCGACATATTTGATGTTGTGCCCGCCCTGATAAAAAAGATAAAGGAACAGAAAGGGTAAAAGAGAGTGGTAAGTGACGTCTTTTGTCATACCTGCGGATTGTAGGCAGGGAAAAGGAAAATCCCCCCATACCCCCCTTTTGCAAAGGGGGGATAAAAAGTTCCCTCCTTTAGCAAAGGAGGGTTAGGGTGGATTTAAGGAGGAGAATAAAAATGGATATGGGCATGATTTACGCTTTAACAGGCGCGGCGCTTGCAGTCTTTTTCTGCGGGACCGGCTCAAGTATAGGCATAGGTTATGCAGGCAGGGAAGCCAACGGAGTCTTATCGGAAGAGCCGGACAAGTTCGGCATTATGCTTCTGCTTGTTGCTCTCCCCGGAACGCAGGGCATATACGGGTTTCTTACAGGATTTCTGGTCCTTATGAAGGTGGGGATTCTCGGCGGAACGGCGATGGTTGTCAGCACTGTTCAGGGAATACAGATTCTTGTAGCCTGCCTGCCGATAGCGGTATCCGGCATGTTTTCGGCCATACACCAGGGCAGGGTCTGCGCCGCTGGGATAGCGGTTGCTTCAAAACATCCGGAAGCCAGCATGAAAGCGCTGGTCTACGGAGCCATGGTTGAAACGTACGCGGTTCTGGCGCTTGTCGTCTCAATATTCCTCCTGCTGGCGGTCAAACTGTAAAAAAACATCACCCCTCACCCTAACCCTCTCCCCCAAGGGTAGAGGGAAAGTCTGAAAAGGGGAAAGTAATGAACAGGAAAGTATGGACAAACTCATAAAAAAAGTTATAGAGGACGCCGAAAAAAAGGCGGAAGGGATAATCGGCAAAGCAAAGGAAACGCTTAACGAGAAATTCGCCGCCGAGAAAGAGAATATAGAGAAAGAGTACGAAGGAAAACTTCGGGATGCCAAAAACAGGATAGACAAGGAGAGCGAAATAAGGCTGTCCCGTTTCCGCATGGACAAAGAGAAAGAGCTTCTCGCTTTAAAAAATTCATTTATAGAGGAGGTTTTGAAGGTAGAGGAAAAGAAGTTTAATGAATACCTCAATAAAAATATGAAGGATATCATTGTCTCCGCCTGCAGGGAACTCGGGGGGAAAAACTATACAGTGAAAATTCCGGAATCTGCAGAGGATATGGCGGAAATAAAGGACGTAAAAATAGAGAAGGATAAAACCTTGAGGGATGCTTTTATCATCTCGGCCGAAAAATGGAGTATTGTGTTCAACTGGGAGCATATAAGGGTTATGATGGAAGATGAACTGAAGGAAAAGGCGGGGAAATATCTTTTTAACGTAAAGAATGGACAAAAAAACACTGGAAATTGAAAACCTGACTGCGGAAGCTAAAGAGTGCAGGAAATGCGGGTTGTCGAAGTTCAGAAACAACGTTGTTTTCGGCAAAGGCAACCCATCCTCCGGCATTCTTCTCGTCGGCGAGGCGCCTGGATACAACGAGGACATGCGGGGCATACCTTTCTGCGGGAAGGCGGGAGATGTGCTTGACATCCTTCTTTCTTCTGTCGGCATGAAGAGGGAAGACGTTTACATAACCAACATAATAAAATGCAGGCCTCCCCAGAACAGGGACCCGGAACCCGTCGAGATAGAATCCTGCAGGGAATATCTTGAAAAGCAGATAGATATCATCAAGCCGCGTGCCATCGGCTGTCTCGGAAGGCATTCTCTGAGATATTTCCTTGACAGGTTTTCTTTTAATGTCCGAGGGTCAATTACCACACTCCACGGAAAGGTTTTTGAACACTCCGGGGATATATTCAGCAGAACCAAGGTAGTTGCTTTATACCATCCCGCGGTGGCAGTCTACGACCCGGGCAAGATAGATGTTTTGAAAAATGACTTCAGGATTTTTGCGGGCATATAAATGGATATGATAGCAGTAAGCGGAAAAATCAAGTCGCTTGAGAAAAAATTCCTGACTGCCGCGGAGACAATTAAACTTGCGCAGGTAAAAACCTTCGGCGAATTTACCGGAATGCTTTCCGGTTCGCATTATCAAATTCCGCAGAATATTTCCGGAATTGAAGAACTCTCCGGTTTTTTTGAAAACGCATCGGCTCTTTTCTACGAAGAACTGCGTAAAACCCTGCCTCCCGCTTTATACAGGTATTTCCTTCTTAAATACGATTTTCATAACCTGAAGGTAATCTCCCTTAGGAAGGATGGGGCAAAAGAAGAAAAAATTTATTCGGTGCATTCAGCAGTTGATTATTTCACGATGAAGGAGGCTTTTCAGAGCAAAAACTACAAAGAGATACCGGCTTATCTGAAACCTGCTCTCTCCGCCATATCAAGAATACAGGATGAAGGGAGTATTTTACTGCATATGAAAAAGGCATATTTTAAAACAGCCGCCGGTTTGCTTAAAGAATTTGAATCCGGGTTCATTGACGATTACCTGCGCATTGAGACGGACTTTGCCAATATCTCTACGTTCATCCAGCAGGAGATGGCGGATACGGGAAAGGGCGGCGCAGAAATGTTCATAGAAGGCGGGAAAATAAGAAAAGAGAAGTTTTCATCCGGAGAGATTTTATGGGGTGCCGTAAATTCGGCATACAGAGGCGCAGTTGTAACTCCAGTTACCGCAGAAAATTACGACATTGAAAGGTATAAGGCGCTGGTAAATCATATAAAAACAGGCAGGGTAGTTCCTTCAGGAATTGAAACCATTTTCGCTTATTTTGCGGGGCGGCATATTGAAATGGATAACGTAAGGCGGCTTGCGGAAGGGAAGTTTTACAACGTAAGCCCCGATGTTCTGTCCCAGTGGGCTCTTCCTCCCTACCAATATGTATAAGATTGCAAAACTTCTCGCATTCAGGATACAGCGTCAACGATTCTGAAAAATCCCCCCATACCCCCCTTTTGCAAAGGGGGGATGAAACGGTTCCCTCCTTTCGCAAAGGAGGGTTAGGGTGGATTTAACGGTTCCCTCCTTTCGCAAAGGAGGGTTAGGGTGGATTTAACGGTGATTTATTAAACAGGAGATGATACGATAAAAGTCAAAAGGTGAATACTCTGGATTATAGATTAAAATAAAACAGTCCGGAGTAGATAGGTTATAGGT